>JAHZEE010000067.1 GCA_019421975.1 Clostridiales bacterium
ATCTGGCCATGCTGCTGACCGCCGCCGGCTGCAACTACTTCATGGGCATCCCCCACGGCGACGACATCATGCTCAACTATCAGACCACCGGATTCCACGAGACGGCCGCCCTGCGCGAGATGTTCCACCTGACCGCCACACCGCCCTTCCAGCAGTGGCTGGAGAAGATGGGCTTTGTGGAGAACGGCCATCTGACGCCCCTGGCGGGCGACGGCTCGATTCTGCTCAACTAGGAGGCCAACATGGATAAACAAGAACTCAAAGCGCTGGTGGCGGAGCTGCTCAAGGACATGCCGAACCTCTCGCCCGCTGCGGCCCCCGGCAGCGCTGCAGCCCCCGCGGCCGCTTCTCCCTCCCCCACGGCCCGCGCGCCGGAGCCGGACGAGGCAAACTGTCTTGACGACATCACCGCCATCGACCTGCGCAAGCAGTACCTGGTGGAACACGCGGCCCAGCCGGAGACCTTTCTGCAGCTCAAGGCCCGCACCCCGGCCCGCATCGGCGTGGGCCGCGCGGGCGCCAGATACAAGACCATCACCCAGCTGCGCGTCCGGGCCGACCACGCGGCGGCCCAGGACAGCGTCTTTTCCGATGTGCCGGAGTCGTTCTGGCAGGAGCAGGGCTGGACCTTTGTGCAGACCATGTGCAAGGACAAGGACGAATACCTGACCCGGCCGGATCTGGGCCGCCGGTTTGACGAGAGCCAGCAGGCCGTCATCCAAAAGACCTGCGGCGCCAATCCCAGGGTTTTGATCGTCATTGGAGACGGCCTTTCCTCCACCGCGGTCATGACCAACGCGCCGGACTGCGCCGCCGCCATCCGCCAGGGCCTGTCCACCTATGGCATCGAGGCCGGCCCTTCCCTGTTCATCAAATACTGCCGCGTCGGCGCCTCTGACGCCATCGGCAAGATCACAGGCGCGGAGCTGGTGTGTATGCTCGTCGGCGAGCGGCCGGGCCTCACCACGGCGGAGTCCATGTCCGCCTATATCACCTACAAGCCGTATCCCGGCATTCCGGAGGCCAAGCGCACCGTGGTCTCCAACATCCACCGCCAGGGCACGCCCGCCGTCGAGGCCGGCGCCCACATCGCGGAATTACTCAAGACCATGCTGGAGAAAAAGGCCTCCGGCATCGATCTTCGCTAGGAGGTTCAGCCCATGATCGGAGATCCCATTCCCGTCCGCATTCTCGCGCTGCAGATGATCGCCAATCTCACGCCCGCGCTGGCCAGAGCCCTTGGCATCAGCAGCCGCCACAGCGCCATTGGCCTCATCTCCACCGACTGTGACGACGCCACCTATATCGCTCTGGACGAGGCCACAAAGGCCACCGATGTGGAGGTCGTCTACGCCAGAAGCCTCTATGCCGGCGCCGCCAACGCCTCGACCAAGCTCGCCGGCGAGGTGATCGGCATTCTGGCGGGGCCCAGCCCCTCCGAGGTCACAAGCGGCCTGAACGCCTGCGTGGCCTGCATCGAAAACGGCGTGTGCTTTCACGCCGCGGACGACGCGGGCCAGGTGCCGTACCTCGCCCACTGCGTCTCGTCCACCGGCACCTATCTCTCAAAGCTTGCCGGCGTGCGCACCGGCGAGGCCCTCGCCTACCTGATTGCGCCGCCCGTGGAGTCTGTCTTTGCCCTGGACGCCGCGCTCAAGGCGTCGGATGTGGAGCTTGTCACCCTCTTTGACCCGCCCAGCGAGACCAACTTCGGCGGCGGCCTTTTGACCGGCACCCAGTCCGCCTGCGCGGCGGCCTGCGAGGCGTTTGCCCAGGCTGTGCAGGCCGTGGCGGCCAACCCACAAAACTACGGAGGTTAAATGCCCATGGAATTTGATTTGGATTTGCGCTCCCGTCAGCAGGTGCGCAGCTGTGTTGCCGGCGCGAAGATTGCCGCCCAAAAGCTCCAGACATTCACCCAGGAGCAGCTGGACACCATCTGCGCCGCCATCTCCCAGGCCGGCGCCGCCCACGCCCAGGAGCTCGGCCGCATGGCCAGCGAGGAGACCGGCTTCGGCAAGCCGGAGGACAAGCTGGTCAAAAACCGCTTTGCCGCCGAGACGGTCTGGCAGGCCATCCGGCCGCTCCGGGCAGTCGGCGTTCTGCAGGAGCATCCGGAGCAGCAGGTCATCGACATCGGCACGCCCGTGGGCGTCATCGCCGGCATCGTCCCCTCGACCAACCCCACCTCCAGCGTCATCTACAAGACCCTCATCTCCATCAAGAGCGGCAACGCCATCGTGTTTTCCCCCCACCCCAACGCGGTGGGCTGCACCGTCCGCGCAGTGGAGATTGTCGCCGAGGCGGCGCAGAAGGCCGGCTGCCCCGCCGGCGCGATCAGCTGTATCCGCACGCCCACCATGGACGCCATCGGCGAGCTTATGCACCACGACGATGTGTCTCTGATCCTGGCCACCGGCGGCGGCGCCATGGTCCGCGCGGCCTACTCCTCCGGCACGCCCGCCATCGGTGTGGGCGCCGGCAACGGCCCGGCCTATATCCACAGATCCGCCGACATCGGAAAGGCGGTCCGCCGGATCCTCGACTCCAAGACCTTTGACAACGGCACGGTCTGCGCCTCCGAGCAGAGCATCATCGTGGAGGAGGAGCTGTCGCTGCCTGTCACGGCGGAGCTTCAAAAGCAGGGCGGCTACTTTCTCTCCGAGTGCGAGGCCAAGACCCTCTCCAAATTCATCCTGCGGGCCAACGGCACCATGAATCCCGCCATTGTGGGAAAGTCCGCCCAGCAGATCGCCCAGCTCGCCGGGCTTAAAAATGTGCCCTCTGACGCCTGCGTGCTTCTGGCGCGCGAGTCGGAGGTGGGCGACAAGTTCCCCTATTCCCGGGAAAAGCTCTGCCCGATTCTGGCGTTCTATGTGGAAAAAAACGAGGAGGCGGTGCTGGAAAAATGCTGCAAAATCCTCTACCACGAGGGCGCGGGGCACACCTTCATGATCCACGCGGAGGACCAGGACGCCATCCGGCGCTTTGCCGCGCGGGTGCCTGTGAGCCGGATTCTGGTGAACACACCGGGCGCGCTGGGCGGCGTGGGCGCCACCACCAACCTCTTCCCGGCGCTCACCCTCGGCTGCGGCGCGGTGGGCGGCAGCTCCTCGTCCAACAACATTGGCCCGCTGGATCTCATCAATATCCGGCGCATTGCATGGGGCGTGCGTGATAAGCAGTCGCTTCCCGGGTATACTAATTCCACCACCGTACAGATCAGCGACGACTTCCTCGAGGCGCTGACGGAAAAAATTCTCAAAAAACTGATTTGATAGGAGATACGCAAAATGGCAAATACAAATGCACTCGGCATGATTGAAACAAGAGGTCTGGTCGCCGCCATCGAGGCGGCCGACGCCATGGTCAAGTCCGCAAATGTCCAGCTGGTGGGCAAAGAGCAGGTCGGCGGCGGTCTCGTGACCGTCATGGTGCGCGGCGATGTGGGGGCCGTCAAGTCCGCCACCGACGCGGGCGCAGCGGCGGCGGAGAAGGTGGGAGAGCTCATCTCCGTGCATGTCATTCCGCGCCCGCACGCAGAGGTGGATGTGATTCTGCCCAAGGGCCACGAGCCGGTACAGGAAGCGCTCTGAGCCATGGCGCTGTTCACAGAACAGGCGGTCCGGGCCAACATCCGGGTCCGCGACGGCAAGCGGGTGTTCTATCTTGGCAGCCACGACCAGCTCACGCCCTCGGCCAGACAGTGGCTGAACCACGAGCGGGTGGAGATCATCCCGGCCGGCTCGCTGCCCAAGCAGCCGGCCTACACCACCCTCTTTGGCGGCGTGCTGCAGGAAAAGCCCGAGCACATGACCCATCTGCGGGGCAATGTGCTGGTGTTCAAGGACCACCCCCGGATTCTCTTTCGGGGGATGATCGACACCCTGGAGGCCGAGATCCTGCTCTGTCAGAAGGCCGCCCAGCTCGAGGGCTATTCCGCCCTGCCCGGCACGCTTCAGCAGGTGCTGGACTTCGTCCGGCGCCTGATCCCCTGCGATGTGCTCGAAGAGCCCGTGCCCGCTGTCTCGTTTGGCGGCATGACGCCCGAGCAGCTGCGCGAGCACAGCCACTACCCGCAGAAATACTACGATACGCCCCACTTCATGCCGGACTTCACCATGCCGCAGACCATGCTCAGCCTGAACCGGCTGCGCACGGTGGTGCGCAGGACCGAGCTTGCCGCCTATCGCGCCTTCCGCACCGAGGACGGCGCGGTCACCCGCGACGACATCATCTTGGCCCTCAACCGCCTGTCCAGCTATCTCTGGATTCTCATGATCCAGCTCAAGGCCGGACAAATTGAAAGGAGGCAGCCCAATGGATGAACTGGCGCAGCAGGTCGCAGACCGGCTCAAGGCCGAGCGCTTTGTGGAGGTGGAGGCCTCCGGCCGCCATGTCCACCTGACGGAGCAGGACGCCCTGACCCTCTTCGGCCACCCCATGACGCCGGCCCGTCCTCTGTCCCAGCCGGGCCAGTTTGCCTGCGCAGAGCGGGTGACGCTCTCGGGCCCCAAGGGCCAGCTTGCGCGCGTGGCCGTCCTCGGCCCGGCCCGGCCCGCCTCTCAGGTGGAGATCTCCCAGACCGACGCGCAGCTGCTGGGCGTCCCGGCCCCCAGCCGGCTCTCCGGCGACATCGCCGGCAGCCCCGGCATCACCATCCAGGGCCCGTGCGGCGAGGTCCGGCTCTCCGAGGGCGTCATCATCGCCCAGCGCCATATCCACATGACCGAGCAGGACGCCCGGCGCTTTCACCTGTCCAACGGCCAGAGTGTGCGGGTCAAGCTGTTTTCCGACCGCCCGGTCACCTTTGAGGATGTGGCGGTCCGCGTCAGCGACTCCTTTGCCACACGCGTGCACATCGACTTTGACGAGGCCAACGCCGTCCACTTTCAAAAGGGCAATCTGGGGATGATCCTCACATGACAGACGCACTGCTCGAAGAAATCACACAGGAGGTGCTCCGCCGGATGCAGCCGTCCCAGCGTCCCACCGCGCTGCTCATCGGGCAGCCGCCCAGCCAGGACACCGGCTATGAATACACAGACCGCGCGCCCTATGACGCGGTCATCATCGGCTCTCTGGAGCCGGCGCAGCTGCTGCACTTTGACCTGCCGCCGGTGCTCGACGCGCTGCTCACCGGGATCCCCGTCTATCTCAACGAGGCGGGGCTGCACTACCGCCGCTATCGCGCCACCGCCAACCGCCTGCTCTGGTCGCGTCTGACCGAGCAGGAGAAGCAGCTGCGGCAGCTGGGGATCATTCCCCTGCCCAGCGCGCAGACGCGCCGGGTCCTCACGGCCGGGGCGGCCCGCGAGCTGCG
The DNA here is from genome assembly GCA_019421975.1 of Clostridiales bacterium. Classification (GTDB taxonomy): domain Bacteria; phylum Bacillota; class Clostridia; order Oscillospirales; family Oscillospiraceae; genus CAKTFW01. The sequence continues at coordinate 5,324 of JAHZEE010000067.1, forward strand.
CCGGCGCAATCAAAAGCCGCCCGAGGGCTGCGTTCTGACGCCGCTGGCCCGGGACATTCTGGAGGGATTGGCCCCATGAAAATCGGTGTTGTCAAAGGCTCCGTCTGGTCGACCAAGAAGTGCCCCTCCCTCACGGGCCAGACCTTTCTGACCGTCCAGCTGGACACGGAGACGGTGGTCGCAGTGGACTTTGTGGGCGCCGGCCGGGGGGATCTGGTGCTCGTCACCCTCGGCTCTGCCGCAGCGCGGGAGCTCTCAGCCCCAATCGATGCTTCCATCGTGGGGATTTTAGACAAGGAGGAGGACATGCCATGAGTCTCAACGAAATCATCATCTATCTCATGGTGATCTTCATGATCCTGGGCGCCATCGACCGGATCATTGGAAACAAATTCGGGCTGGGCCAGGAGTTTGAGGCCGGTATCATGGCCCTCGGCTCGCTGGCCCTGGCCATGGTGGGAATCATCTCGCTGGCGCCGGTGCTGGCCAGCGTGCTGCGGCCGGTGATTCTGCCCTTTTACCGGCTCTTCGGCGCCGACCCGGCCATGTTTGCAGGCTCCATCCTGGCCAACGACATGGGCGGCGCGCCGCTGGCCATGGAACTGGCGGAGAGCCGCGAGGCCGGCCTGTTTGGCGGCCTGATCGTGGGCTCCATGCTGGGCCCGACCCTGGTCTTCACCATCCCGGTGGCGCTGGGCATCCTGCAGCCGGAGGACCGGCCCTTTCTGGCCAAGGGCGTGCTGGCCGGCATGATTACCATTCCCATCGGCGCTCTGGTGGGCGGCCTCGTGGCGGGCTTTCCGATCATGATGATTCTCGTCAACCTGATCCCCATCGCCATCTTTGCCGCCCTCATCATCCTGGGTCTGATCTTTGCCGAGAACGGCATGATCAAGGGCTTTACCATCTTTGGAAAGCTGATTGTCATCGTCATCACCATCGGCCTGGCGGCGGCCATCGTGGAGTCGCTCACGGGCTTTGTGGTGATTCCGGGCATGGCCCCCATCTCGGAGGGCATGGAGATTGTCTCCGGCATCGCCATCGTGCTGGCCGGCGCGTTCCCCCTGGTCTATGTCATCACCAAGGTGTTCCGCAGGCCCCTGATGAAGCTGGGCGGCCTGCTGGGCATGAACGATGTGGCCGCAGCCGGCCTGGTGGCGAGCCTCGCCAACTCCATTCCCATGTTCGGGCTGATGAAGGACATGGACCGCCGCGGCAAGATCATCAATGTGGCCTTTGCCGTCTCGGCCGCCTTTGTCTTTGGCGACCACCTGGGCTTCACCGCCGGGTTTGAGCCGGACATGCTGGTGGCTGTCATCTGCGGCAAGCTGGCCGGCGGCATCACCGCCGTCGCGGCGGCAATGCTGCTCACAAGAAAGGAAGCACATGGATAGAGAAGCACTCAAGGCCCTCATCTGCGAGGTGCTGCAGGAAAAAATGGGCGCCGCCCACGGCGTGCGCAAGGCGGCGCTGCCGCAGATCGTCGTCGGCCCGCAGGATCGGCTGGAGACAGGCAGCGCATCCGACCAGGTCTATACCCACGACCTGTTCTCTCTGGAGCAGAGCCCGCGCCTGGGCGCGGGCATCATGGAGATGCGCGAGACCACCTTCCCCTGGACGCTCCACTATGACGAGATCGACTATGTGATCGAGGGCGAGCTGTCCATTCTCATCGATGGACAGACCATAACGGCCGGTCCCGGTGAAATCATTCTGATTCCGAAAGACAGCTCGATTTCCTTCTCGGTGGCCAATTTCGCGCGGTTTCTCTATGTCACCTATCCCGCCGACTGGCAGCAGCAGGCGTGAGGCGGCATTCCACCTCTCCGTCATGGCTGCCGCCATGCCACCTCCCCTCCAGGGGAGGCTATATGGACTGCACAGCACCAAAAAAAGGCTCCCCTCGAGGGGAGCTGGCGGCGGAGCCGACTGAGAGGTGTCTGTTGTAGGATGGCGCAACGGAGCCACCTCTCCGTCATGGCTACCGCCATGCCACCTCCCCTCCAGGGGAGGCTATGCGGACTGCACAGCACCAAAAAAAGGCTCCCCTTGAGGGGAGCTGGCCGCGAAGCGGACTGAGAGGTGTCAACGCTTCTGTTTCTCAAGCTCTTGCTCAATGGCAATCACAATCGTGCTCATAGAGGTACCCAGCGCATTACTGATTCGATATAAGGTTTCCAAGGTGGGCTTTCGTTCCCCACGCTCGATGGCACTCAAATGGGTACGGCCAATATCAGAAAGTCCACTCAAAACCTCCTGCGTAAGACCCTTTTCCATTCTAAATCGGGCAATAACATTTCCGACAACCACAGGATTCAATTGCTGCATACTCATAATCACGCACCCCTGCTTGAGTGTATTATAAGGATTTCCAAGCATCGAACACATATGTAGACAAAAGAGCACATTTGTGTTAGTTTTTAGTAGAAATAGCAGAAAAGGCACCTGGAATCCAGGTGCCCTTTTGTTGTTTTTATTTATTTTTGTGTTGATAAATTATAAACTCCACAAATTTTTGTAGCGTTTTCATTTCACTGCCAGGAAAATCTTTTGGCAAAATCAAAACATTACTTCGGTCTAAAACAATCTCTTGATTGGTTGCTCCAAGTAAATAATCCAAAGAAATGTTAAAGTACTGTGCGATCTTTACTTTTGTACTATCATCTGGTTCATTCACTTCGCGCTCATAGGACGAGATTGTACTGGTAGACAGGCCAAAGATCTCTGCAAACTCTTGTTGACTAAGGCCTCTATCTTTCCGCAACTCCGCCAGTCTTTCCCCTATCATACTTGTTCACCAACTTTATTGTACTTGGCTAAAGTATACCAAGCATATAGGATGAACAATTATTTTTCGTATGATTCATCTAAATTATTGAAAGAATCATGTTAAATTTACATGATTCATGTTTTATAATGACTACAACATAATATTATAATTGGGAGAAACAAGAACAACACGGCAGCTATGGGGAGGTAGGAACTCCCCATAGCCTGCGCAGGCGGAGTTGGCGCCTAAAAATGAGATTCGATCTCAAGCCTGAGGCCATTATACATGATTTGC
>JAHZEE010000068.1:0-7186 GCA_019421975.1 Clostridiales bacterium
GCGTTGTGGGCCAAATTGTGCCGTGGAATTTCCCCTTCCTGATGGCCGCCTGGAAGCTGGCCCCCGTGCTGGCTGCCGGCTGCTGCACCGTCTTTAAGCCGTCCAGCGACACGCCGCTGTCCGTGCTGGAGCTGGCGAGACTCATTCAGGATGTTCTGCCTGCGGGCGTATTCAATGTCATCACCGGCTCCGGCTCCAAGGCCGGTCAGTATATTCTGGAGCACAAGGGCTTCCGCAAGCTGGCTCCACGGAGGTCGGCCGCGATGTGGCGCTGGCTGCGGCCAACCGCCTGATCCCCAGCACGCTGGAGCTGGGCGGCAAGTCTGCAAACATCTACTTCCCGGATTGCAAGTGGGATATGGCCATGGATGGCCTGCAGCTCGGCATCCTGTTCAACCAGGGCCAGGTCTGCTGCGCGGGTTCGCGCGTGTTTGTCCATGAGGATATCTACGACAAGTTTGTAGAGGATGCGGTCAAGGCCTTCAACAGTGTCCAGGTCGGCCTGCCCTGGGAGCAGGGAACCCAGATGGGCTCTCAGATCAATGAGAAGCAGCTGGAGAAGATCCTGAAGTATGTGGAGGTCGGCAAGTCCGAGGGGGCCAGAGTGGCCTGCGGCGGCGAGCGGATCACCGAGGGCGAGCTGGCAAAGGGCGCCTTTATGAAGCCGACCCTGCTGGTCGATGTCACCAATGACATGCGTGTGGCGCAGGAGGAGATCTTCGGGCCGGTGGCATGCGTCATCAAGTTCAAGGACGAGGACGAGGTCATCGCCATGGCGAATGACAGCGAATACGGCCTGGGCGGCGCAGTTTGGACCCGCGATATCAACCGTGCCATCCGTGTGGCCCGCGGCATCGAGACGGGCCGTATGTGGGTCAACACCTACAACCAGATTCCGGAGGGTGCGCCGTTCGGCGGCTACAAGTCCTCTGGCGTGGGCCGTGAGACCCATAAGGTGATGCTGGAGCACTACACCCAGATGAAGAATATCATGATCAATCTGTCCGAAGCGCCCAGCGGCTTCTACCCGCAGAAGTAATTCCGACAGCTGACAAAAGGGAGGCGGCGCTGGCCGCCTCCCTTTTTATCCTGGAAAAATCATCTTTTTTCTTGTGCCGTCCGGGAGTTTATGCTACAATAAAATAACAATATGAAACTGATTGGAGATGGTACCAATGGCATATGCAATTAAAGCGCCGGCCCGCTATGTGCAGGGACCCGGTGAGTTGGACAACCTGGGACTCAACACCAAGAAAATTGGCACAAAGTTCTTTACAATCGTCTCTGCGAGCGGTCAGAAGCGGTTTGGCGACCGTATCACCGCCAGCCTGGCAACGGAGGAGCATACCGCGGTGTTCTCCATGTTCCATGGTGAGGCAACCAAGGAGGAGGTCGCGGCCAAGATTGAGGAATGCCGTGCCTCTGGCTGCGACGCGGTGATCGGCGCCGGCGGCGGCAAGGTTCTGGACACGGCCAAGGCTGTGGCGGACGGGCTGGATCTGCCCTGTATCATCGTGCCGACGGCGGCATCCAACGACGCGCCCTGCACCAGCGTTGCGGTGCTCTACAACGACGCGGGCGTGGTCATCAAGGCGCTTGTGACCAAGCACGACCCGGAGCTCATCCTGGTGGACACCGAGCTGATCGCGCAGGCGCCGGAGCGGCTGTTTGCCTGCGGTCTGGGCGACGCGCTTTCCACCTACTTTGAGGCGCGCGCCTGCAAGAAGAACGGCGTCAAGTGCATGGCCCGCGGCCAGGTCTCCAACACCGGCATGATGATGGCCCGCCTGTGCTACGATCTGCTGATCCAGAGCGGCGAAAAGGCGTTGGAAGCAGTTCGCAACCACGAGGTCAACCAGGATCTGGAGAACGCAGTGGAGGCGAGCATCTACCTGAGCGGTGTGGGCTTTGTGAACGGCGGCCTGGCCGTTGCCCACGCGGTCAACGATGGTCTGGCCTATGAGCCGCAGTGCCATGGCATGTACCACGGCGAAAAGGTCGCCTTTGGCGTCATGACCCAGCTGGTGCTGGAAAACGGCGATCCGGAGGAGTTTGAGCAGGTCAAGGCCTTTATGAAGCGCACGGGCCTGCCCATGACCCTGGGCCAGCTTGGCATCAAGGAGATCCATCCCGAGACGCTGCACAAGGTCGCGGAGATCGCCGCCGGTCCCAAGGAGTCCAGCAAGAACCTGATTCCGGACATCACGGCAGACGATGTCTACAACGCCATGCTGAAGGCGGATGAGATCGGCCGGGAGTATCTGGCACGCTGAGCGCAATGCACAGAAGGCCGCGGAACGAGAGTCCCGCGGCCCTCTTTTTTGAAGGTGGGACCATGAGATGGAAAAGACAACCCTGATTGCAAGATATGCCCAGACCGAGGAGGACCGGCTGACCCTCTGCCGCGTGCTGGATCAGATGTGCCAGGCAGAGGCGCGCCAGATCCCGGCGGCGACGGAGTTTTTGACCGCCCATGAGCGCGGCCTGGCTGAGCCGATGCTCCGCGCCGCCGGGGTGGAGCAGATCTGGTTTTACGGCGGCTGTGACGAGGCGGAACGGACGGTCTGCTGCCATGTGCCGGACTATCTGGACGCGCAGCAGTATTTTGCCGGCGAAGACGGACCGATCTGCCTGATCCGGGCCAGCTTCCGGGCGGAGCGCCCCCTGAGCCACCGGGATTTTCTGGGCAGCCTGATGGGCTGCGGGATCCGCCGGCAGACGGTCGGCGACCTCTATGTGGAGGCACAGAGCTGTGAGATGCTGGTGATGCGGAAGATTGTACCCTATCTCATGCAGAATCTGACAGAGGCCGGACGCACCAGGCTGCGGCTGGAGCTGTGCCCCATACAGACGCTGCGCCGGCCGCCGGAGCAGCTGGAGGTGCTGCGGCAGACGGTCTCCAGCCTCCGGCTCGACGCGGTGGCGGCGGCGGGGTTTCACCTGAGCCGCAGCCGGGCCGCCGAGCTGATCGAGCATGGCCGGGCGGCGGTCAACCACATGGGCTGTGAAAAGCCGGACCGGACCGTGGCGCAGGGCGATCAGATCTCCCTGCGCGGGCTGGGAAAGCTCCGCCTGCAGGCTGTGCATGGGGAGACCAAAAAGGGCAGAATCTCGATTGAAATTGCGAAGTATCTCTGAGGTGTAATATGGAACAGTATAAAATTGACCGGATCAACGCGTTGGCCAGAAAGGCGAAGCAGGAGGGCCTGAGCGCCGAGGAGCTGGAGGAGCGGGAGGCGCTGCGGCAGGAGTACCGCGCGGCAGTGCGCGCGCATGTATCAGACCAGCTGGAGCGGGTATATCTCGTGGACAAGGCGGGCAATCAGGAGAAATTAAAAAAGAAGAAACCGTGAGAAGCGGCGCGAAATGCGCCGCTTCTTTTGTGTGAATGGGGCTTTTGGCAGAACCTTTGCACCAGGCTGCGTGTATATTGGCATAGGAATCAAATTCCGTCAATTGGATGCAAAGGAGTTCTGTGATATGGAAGAGTTTTGGACTGCAATGGACGCCCTGCAGGAAGGCGAGAGCGGGGTGGTCTGCAGGATTGGATTAGATGGAGCCATCGCAAGACGGCTCACAGAGCTGGGGCTGATCGTGGGGACAAAGGTGCGCTGCCTGCAAAAGAGTCCCTCAGGGAACCCGGTGGCCTATGGGATCCGCGGCGCGGTGGTCGCGCTGCGGCAGGAGGACGCGGCGCGCGTCCTCGTGGAAACGAGGCAGCAGCCATGGGCCTGACAGTAGACGCGGAAAAAACATACAGCGAGACAGAAGAGCTCTGGACAGTGGCGTTGGCGGGCAATCCCAATGTGGGCAAGAGCACCGTATTCAACGCGCTGACGGGCATGAATCAACATACTGGAAACTGGACGGGAAAGACCGTTGCCACGGCACAGGGAAGATACCGCTACAAAGGAGAAAACTATCTTCTGGTGGATCTGCCCGGTACTTATTCCATCGATGGCTGCTCCCAGGAGGAGGTGGTGGCCGGCGATTTTTTGAAACAGCAGACAGTGGACTGTGTTGTGGCAATCTGTGACGCCACCTGTCTGGAGCGGAACCTGTGCTTTGTGCTCCAGCTGCAGCAGCTTACAGAGCATCTTGTGGTCTGCGTCAACCTGCTCGATGAGGCGGAGCGGAAGGGCATCCAGATTGACCTGCGGACCCTGGAGCGCAGACTGGGGGCGCCCGTCATCGGGACCGCAGCGGGAAGCGGACAGGGGATTGAGGCCCTGCAGGAGTGTGTGCGCCGCGCAGTACAGGGGTTTTGCCCCTGCGCCGCCGGGCAGCCGGCCCAGAGCGCGGAGGCGCTGATGCGGCGGGCGGAGCAGATTGCAGCGCAGGCAGTCAGCATTCCGGACCCGGACTATGACCGCTTTGACCGCCGGATGGACCGGATTTTCACAGGCCGCTGGACCGGAATTCCCATCATGCTCGCGCTGCTGTTTCTGGTGTTTTATCTGACCATCTGGGGGGCCAACTATCCATCCAGCCTGCTGCAGCAGCTCTTTGACTGGATCGGCGTCTGGCTGCGCAGAGGCATGCAGTGGCTGCCCCTTCCCGCCTGGTGGAGCGGGCTGCTGGTGGACGGCGTCTACAGTACGGTGGCGCGGGTGACGGCGGTCATGCTGCCGCCCATGGCGATTTTCTTTCCGCTCTTTACGCTCCTGGAGGACTTTGGCTATCTGCCCCGCATCGCCTTTGTGCTGGACCATGGGTTTCGCGCCTGCGGCGCCTGCGGCAAACAGGCGCTCACCATGGCCATGGGCTTTGGCTGTAATGCTGCCGGTGTGACAGGCTGCCGGATCATCGACTCCCCCAAGGAGCGGATGATCGCGGTGCTGACCAATGCGCTGGTGCCCTGCAACGGGCGCTTCCCGATGCTCATTGCGCTGATCTCCATTTTTTTTGCAGGCAGCGGGCCGCTGCGCTCGCTCCAGGCGGCCGGCATGCTGACGGCGCTGGTTCTGCTGGGCGTGGGCGCCACCTTCTTTCTGTCCTGGTGCCTGAGCAGAACCGTCTGCCGCAGCACCGCCTCTGCCTTTGCCCTGGAGCTGCCGCCCTACCGGCGGCCGAAGGTGGGGCAGGTGCTGGTGCGCTCTTTGCTGGACCGGACCATTTTTGTCCTGGGGCGGGCGGTGACGGTGGCGGCGCCCGCCGGCGCGGTGATCTGGTGCCTGGCCAACTGGCAGGTGTCTGGCACCACCTTTCTGCAGCTGTGCGCGGATGCTCTGAACCCGGTGGGGCTGCTGCTGGGGATGAACGGCGTCATCCTGCTGGCGTTTATTCTGGGGTTTCCGGCCAATGAGCTGGTGCTGCCTATCATCATAATGACGCTGCTGTCCCAGTCCGTCATGGGAGGCGCAGAGGATCTCGGAAGTATTGAGACGGTGCTGCTGGACCACGGCTGGACCTGGGTGACAGCGCTGTGCACCATGGTGTTCTCTCTGTTTCACTGGCCGTGCAGCACCACCTGCCTGACCATCCACAAGGAGACGGGGAGCTGGCGGATGACGCTGGCTGCAATGGCGCTGCCGACGCTGCTGGGCCTGATTCTGTGTGCGCTCATCGCGCTGCTCGCAAGGCTGCTGTAAGGCTTGCACCATCGGAAAAAATGCAGTAGAATAAACGAAAAGTTACCCGGGAGGAACTGCCATGTACTTAGGATGCCATCTCTCGTCGGCAGGCGGCTTTGCGGCCATGGGCCGTCAGGCCCTGCGCCTGCAGGCGGATACCTTTCAGTTTTTTACCCGCAATCCCCGCGGCAGCCGTGTAAAGCCGCTCAACCTGGACGACTGTACGGCGCTGCGGGAGATTGCTGAGGAGCACCACTTCGGGCCGCTGATTGCCCATGCCCCCTACACCATCAATCCCTGCTCGGCCTCACCCGATACGAGGACCTTCGCCCGGCAGACCATGGCGGAGGACCTGCAGCGCCTTCAGGCGCTGCCCGGCAACTATTATAACTTTCATCCGGGCAGCCATGTGGGACAGGGGACAGCGGCAGCGGTGGAGCAGATTGCGCAGACGCTCACCGCCATCCTGACCCCGGGGCAGCCGACGGTGGTGCTGCTGGAGCCAATGGCGGGAAAGGGAACCGAGATCGGCAGCCGGTTTGAGGAGCTGCGTCAGATTCTGGACCGGGTGGAGTGCCAGGAGCGGATGGGCGTCTGCCTGGATACCTGCCATGTCTACGACGCGGGCTACGACATTGTCGGAGATCTGGACGGCGTGCTGGAGGAGTTTGACCGGGTCATCGGGCTGAAGCGGCTGAAGGCGCTGCACCTCAACGACAGCAAAAATCCCTTTGCCTCCCACAAGGACCGCCATGAAAAGATCGGCCGCGGCTCCATTGGTCTGCAGGCCTTCTTTCGGATTGTCCGGCACCCGATGCTGCGCGATTTGCCCATGGTGCTGGAGACGCCCAACGAGTTGGCGGGCTATGAGGAGGAGATCCGGCTGCTGCGCTCGGCTGCGCAGGATGGCTGACAGGGGAAAAAGAATTCTGCGCCTGTCGCGTCCATTCCTTGACGATGCCGGCAGAATGTGGTATTTTGAAATCAGTCAGGATGTGGCGCCCGACAGGGCGCTGTGCAGGAGAGGGGGGAGCCCATGCGGCCCAATAAACGCTATTTCTATCTGGGCCTGACCATTGTGCTGGCGGCCGGTGTGTGCTTTGTTTTGGCGGGTATCATCTTCAATCTTGACGCCTGCTTCCGTTACCTCTCCATGCTCGCCCGCGTCCTGCAGCCCATCATCTATGGTGTGGTCATCGCCTACCTGCTCAACCCGCTCACCCACCTGGTGGACGACCGGCTGGCGCCGTTTCTGCAGGAAAAGACCCAGTGGAAGCCGAAGGTGATCGGCCGCGTCAGCCGCGCCTCAGGCATTCTGGTCGCCTTTCTGATTTTGGCATTGGTGGGCTATCTGCTGGTTCAGATGGTGCTGCCGCAGCTCACAGAGAGCATCAAGACGGTGACGGCAAACCTGCCCACCTACTATACCAACGCAGAGGCCTGGCTGCGCCAGATTCTGAAGGACAACACCCAGCTCAAAGGATATGTGGACCAGGTGGTCGCAGAGGTGTATGGACAGCTCACCACCTGGCTGCGGGAGGAACTGCCGGCGCAGGTTCAGTCGCTGGTGGTGACTGCCATCAGCTCCGGCGTGATGGTGTTTCGGACCCTTT
>JAHZEE010000068.1:7196-8337 GCA_019421975.1 Clostridiales bacterium
CTGGTGGGCCTGATCGTCTCGATCTATATTTTGCTGGAGCGGGACCTGTTCCTGGCCCAGGCAAAGAAGCTCACGGTGGCGCTGCTGCCCGCCAATGCGGCCGAGCGGCTGATGGATGTGGCGCGGCGGGCCCACCATGTGTTCGGCGGCTTTATCACCGGCAAGATTCTGGACTCGTTGATTATCGGGATTTTGTGCTATTTTGGCGTCCTGTTTATCAGGCTTCCGTTCCCGGTGCTCATCGCGACCATTGTGGGCGTCACCAATGTGATTCCGTTCTTTGGCCCGTATCTGGGCGCAATTCCCTGCGCGGTGCTGCTTTTGCTCATCGACCCCATCCAGTGCGTCTATTTTTTGATTTTCATTCTGATTCTGCAGCAGCTGGACGGCAATGTCATCGGCCCGCGAATTCTGGGAGACGCCACCGGGGTGTCGGCCTTCTGGGTTGTGGTGTCCATCACCTTTTTCGGCGGTCTGTTTGGCCTGGTGGGAATGGTCATCGGCGTGCCGGTGTTCGCCATTCTCTATATGCTGATCGGCGACTGGGCCAGAGGCGCCCTGCGGCGTAAGCGCTACCCCACCGGTACAGACGCCTATTATGGAATTCAGCATATGCAGCAGCTTCCGCGGACAGAGGAGACAAAAAAGGACCAATAGGGGCTTGCAATTTTGAAAAACCGCGTGTATAATGAACCCAGTTTTCATCTTTTAGGAGATTTACCATGCAGAAGGTTTCTATGACTCGATTTTATGGCTTTTTTACCCGCTTCTATTTTGCAGCGGGCATTTGTCGTGCCTGAAATTGAGTCGGAATCCCACGATAGCCTGGAGTGAAAAGGCTCTCATTGAATTCTGATTCAATGAGAGCCTTTTATATTTTTAAATTTATCAATCGAAAATTTAAAAGGAGAGATTTAAAATGGTTGTAATCATGCGTCCGGGAACGGAAAAGAAATACATCGATGAGCTGGTCGGCCAGCTGCAGCGGGAGGGCCTGGAGGTCGGCATCACCAACGGTGTCGGCTGCACCATTCTGGGCCTGGTGGGCGACACCACGGCGGTGGACAAGGGAAAGATCGAGCTGAACCCCCATGTGGAGCGGGTGATGCGGGTCCAGGAGCCCTATAAGAAGGCCAACCGC
>JAHZEE010000069.1:0-2393 GCA_019421975.1 Clostridiales bacterium
TAACCCCCAGCATCCACCCTAAACTGGGCGTAAAAAGCAGACACCAGGGACTTCATCGATATGCCCTTTAACGAATTTTTAGGCCCGTCCTCGGAATCGACAACTCTGACTAGGATACTGCGCCGCCGCAATTGATTCTACCACAATTATACATCATATACAAGGGATTATTCAAAATCGGTCAGACAAGAAATCCCATCGCGATCCCCAGTACGGCGCCGAAGAACACCTGCAGGGGCGTGTGGCCCAGCAGCTCTTTGAGCTGGCGGCCGAAGAATTCCGGAGATTGGCTCTTCCAGTTCTCCATCATATAGTTGAGCACCTTGGCCTGTTCCCCGGCTGCCCGGCGGACATTGGTGGCGTCGTACATGACGATCACCGCCAGCAGCGCTGCAATGGCAAAATAGGGGGAGGAGAAGCCATAGAGCCTGGCAATGGCGGTGGCGCAGGCGCAGACAGAGGCCGAATGGGCGCTGGGCATGCCGCCGGATCCCACCAGCCGCCGCACATCGAGCCGGCGATCCCGGATGATGACGATGAACACCTTGATGAGCTGCGCCGTCAGCCAGGCCAAAATTGAAATATTCAGAATCTTATTCTGGGTGAAAAAGCTGACATAATTCATATGCTTCACCGCTCACGGCCGGCGAGCAGCTCTGCCAGCCAGCACAGATAGTCTGCGTCGGCAAATTCGCCCAGCGCCTGCTTGGCGCGCGCTGTCTGCTCCAAAACCATCTGCGCGCAGGCCGCAAGGCCGTAGAGGCTTGCAAAGGTCCCCTTCTCATTTTCAGCGTCCGAGCCAATGGGCTTGCCCAGCACCGCCGCGTCTCCGCAGACATCCAGCATGTCGTCCCGGATCTGAAACGCCAGGCCAACGGCCTCTGCGTAGCCCGCTGCCGCGCGCTCCAGCTCCGGGCTGCCGCCGCCTGCGGCCACGCCCAGCTGACACGCCGCGCGGATCAGCGCCCCGGTCTTGAGCGCGTGGATCTGGGGCAGCATCTGCGCGCTGTGGACGCCCAGATCCAAGACCTGTCCGCCCACCATGCCCCGCTCTCCTGCCGCTGCGGAGAGAATCTGCACCGCCTTTACGATGCGCTCGGCCGGAAGCGCGGCCAGCGTAAGCGTCTCAAAGGCTGCGCTCAAAAGGGCGTCGCCTGCCAAAACGGCCTGACCCTCGCCGAACACCCGGTGGTTGGTCGGCTTTCCGCGCCGGAAATCGTCGTTGTCCATACAGGGCAAATCGTCGTGGATGAGGCTGTAGGTGTGCACCATCTCCACTGCGGCGGCAAAGGGCATGGCCGGCTCCGCACTGCCGCAGGCAAGGCGGCAGAAGGCCATCGCCAAAACCGGACGGATCCGCTTGCCCCCGGCCAGCAGGCTGTAGCGCATCGCCTCAAAGAGCCGCTTTTGCGGCAGCTCCTGCTGAAAAAAGGTCGACAGATAGGCCTCCACCGCCCCCTGGTCCTGCTGCAGCTGTAATTCAAAACGGTCAGTCATGTTCAAACTCCTGTTCTACCGGCTCTCCGTCGGCGCCCTTCATGAGCTTTACCACCTGCTGCTCCGCCCCATCGAGCAGCGCGCCGCAGCGGTGCACCAGCTTGGTCCCCTCTTCAAAGAGCTTGAGCGCATCGGAAAGGGGCACATCGCCCTGCTCCAGCGACTTGACGATCTGGTCCAGTCTTGCCATAGAGGCCTCAAAGGTCTCGGAATTTTTACTCATGGTGTCTCCTCCCATACTGTTTCTACCGTTGCACGCAAGCTGCCGTCGGTGAGCCGGACTGTGAGCGCGTCTCCCGGCGCGACGGTGTGTACCGATTTGACGATGCCCTCCGGCGCCTTGCTGACCACGGCGTATCCTCTGCCCAGCACCTTCAGGGGGCTCATGCTGTCGAGCATCGCACACAGGCGGACATACTCCCGCTTTTTCTGCTCCAGCAGGGCGCCTGCCAGCGCGGTCAGCTGCCGGTGTGTGTATTCCAGCGCCATGCGCCGGTCGTCCAGATAATTCCGCGGGCTCTGCAGCGCCCGGTTCTCGGCATAAAATGTGAGCTGCTGCCTTGCGGCGGTGAGCCTCCGCTGCATCGCCGCGGCGAGGCGGCTCTGAATCCCCGCCAGCTGAATCCGCAGCTCCGCCTGGTCCGGCACCACCAGCTCCGCCGCATTGGAGGGCGTGGCCGCCCGCAGATCCGCCACATAGTCCGCAATGGTCACATCCGGCTCATGGCCCACCGCGGAGATCACCGGGATCTCGGAGTCATAGATGGCCCTGGCCACGGACTCGGCGTTGAAGGCCCAGAGGTCCTCCATGGAGCCGCCGCCGCGGCCTGTGATGATCAAGTCCGCCAGGCGGTGGACATTGGCATACCGGATCGCGCCCGCGATCTCCGCCGGCG
>JAHZEE010000069.1:2403-5036 GCA_019421975.1 Clostridiales bacterium
GCCTCCTCGCCCTGTACCCGCACCGGCAGCAGCAGCACCTTGCTCAGCGGATACCGCTTGCCCAGGATCCGGAGCATGTCCCGGATGGCCGCGCCGGCGGCGGAGGTGACAATGGCGATCCGGTGCGGATAGGCCGGAATCGGCTTTTTGTGCGATGGGTCAAACAGCCCCGCGGCGTCCAGCATGCGCTTTAGCTGCTCAAAGGCCACATAGAGGTCCCCCACGCCGTCCGGGGTCATGGAGTTGACATAGAACTGGTACTGCCCATCCCGCGGAAACACGCTCACCCGGCCTGTGACGATCACCTGCATGCCGTTTTCCGGCCGAAAGCGCAGGTGCGCGGCGCTGGAGCGAAACAGCACGCACCGCATGGAGCCCTCTGCATCCTTCAGGGAAAAATAGTGGTGCCCAGAGGGATAGAGCTTGTAATTGCTGATCTCGCCGCGCATGCACAGCTCGCCCAGAAGGGGATCCTGGTCCATCATGGCCTTGATATACTGATTGATCTGCCCCACTGAATAGATCGTCTGATTCACCTTTGCGCCTCCATTCCCGCGCCCAGTACCGCAACGCCCATGGCGTTGTCCGTGGCATACTGCGGCGCTGCAAACACGGCCTGCGTCGCCTCAAACTGCCTGCGCAGCAGCGTGTTGGAGGACACGCCGCCGGAGAATACAGCCGGCAGCGACGGATACTGCGCCCAGGCCGCATCCGTGGCCTGCCGGACGGCTGCGCAGACCGACCGGAGCGCACAGGCAGCCGTCTGCGCGGCGCTGGCCCCCTGCTCATAGAGCCGGGTCAGCTGGTTTTCAAGGCCGGACAGGGAGAAAAACAGCCCGTCCGGCCGCACGCGAAACGGCGTCTCGTCCGGCGCCTGCTGGGCCAGCCGGTCCAGCTCCTTTCCGGCCGGGAAACGAAGGCCCAGCAGCCTTCCCGTCCGGTCGATCACCTGTCCGGCTGAGAGGTCCTTTGTCCCGCCGATGGCGCGGGCCGTCAGATTTTTTCCGTCGCCCTGCACCAGCAGCAGCTCTGTTGTCCCGCCGGACAGATGCCACGCCAGAAACCGCCCCTCCATCAGCTCCATGCGCCCGGCAGACCAGAGCGCCGCGGCCAGATGGCCCTGCTGGTGGGAGACGGCAAAAAACGGCACGCCCAGGGCCGCGGCCAGCGCCTGGCCCTGGCTCTGTCCGGCCAGAAAGCACGGCATGTATGAGCCTGGCACCGCCCGCGGCTGCGTGCTGGCCGCAACCGCCGTGACCGGCGCGCCGGCGCACTGCTCCATAAGCGTCTGCACCAGCTCCGGCAGGCGCTTTACATGGGCGAACAGCGCCTCGGACTGCCGCAGACCCAGCTGCCCCGGCGCCACATCCAGCAATTTTGCACAGCCGTGTGCCCGCTGCCCGTCAAAATAGGCCACAGAGGTGGTGTAATTGCTGGTGTCAAATGCAAGGCAGCCCATTACGCCTGCCGCACGATGCTGCCCAGAACGCCGTTTATGTAGGCAGCCATCTCTGCGTCCTCATATTTTTTCGCCAGATTGACGGCCTCATTTACCGCGACGCCGTCCGGCACCTCCTCCAGATAGCGGATCTCATAGCGGGCCACACGCAAAATCGCCAGCGACAATTTGGGAATCCGGCTGAGCTTCCAGCCGATTGCGTGATCCTCGATGCACGCGTCAAGCGCCTGCCGGTGCTCCGAGATCCCCTCGAGCAGCTGAACGATATAGTCGCGCTGCTTTTGATTGACGCGCTCTGCGTAGGCGCTGTTTTCCTCCGCCAGACAGGGGTAGTATTCGCTGTCTGTCAGGGCCTCCAGCGCGTCTTTGGCGCTCTGGCCGTTAAAGTCCTGTGCAAACAGCAGATGAACTGCGATCTCACGGGCATTCGATCGTGTCATAATCTTTTCTCCTTCGTATGTTCAGTCTCCTGCGAATCTACCACGATTATATACAATTATGGAAAAAAAATAAACCCTTTGTTGTAACAAAGGGTTTATAAGTCTGTTTTTTACGGCTCTTTTTTCGCCAGATTGATGCCGCTCACATGGACATTGACCGCCTTTACGCACAGGCCGGTCATTGCCTGAATCGAGGCTGCCACCTTCTGCTGGACCGCCTTTGCAATCTCCGCAATGGAATTGCCGTAGTACAAGATCACATTGCAGTCGATGATGACATCGTCCCCATCCCTGGTCAGCTTGACCCCCTTGTTGGGGTTCTTTTTACTGTTTAGAAACTCTGAAAGCTCAGATGAAACACCTGCCATACCGCAGACGCCCTCCACCTCCTGGACGGCCAGGGCCGCGATGGAGGCCACCACATCTTCTGCAATGTTCACAGAGCCATTTTCCTTTTCCATGGTCAGATATTCCCGATTTTCACCCACAGGAAATTCCTCCTTCCTTGTGCTATGTCTCATTCTACCACATCTTTGAAAAAATACAACCGGGATTTTCCGTGGGTCAAGCGGACAGACAGGCCGCACCCCAAGGTGCGGCCTGCCAAATTTTATTTCACCTCGATGATCCGCAGATCGCCGATCTCGTAGCTGGACTGGGTCGTCACAATGTCCGCCAGCTGGGCGACCGCGGACTGGTCGAGCCCCTCGGCCGGCGCGGATACGGCCAGGGAG
>JAHZEE010000069.1:5046-7098 GCA_019421975.1 Clostridiales bacterium
AACACAGTCTGCGTAGCCCTTGGCGATGACCATGCTCTCGATCTGCGACTCCTGCAGCGCCACATCCACCAGATCCTCCAGCGCCTGGGCCGAGGTGGTCACAGCGTCGCTGTCGCCGCCGGACTCATAGGCCATGGCCTCCTGCAGCATGGTGACTGCGCTGTCGCGCGCCTCCTGGCGGCTCAGCCGGACCTCGGAGAAGTACTCGGTGGCATCCTCGCCCGCAACCGGCAGGCCCTCCTGCGCCGCGTCCGTCAGGGTGCTGTCCACCGCGTCGTTGATCGTCAGCGTGTCCTCTCCCAAGAGCTTATTTTCGCTCAGAGTCGCCGTCAGATCCTCCACCGAGCCGTCCTGGGTATAGGACCAGTTGAGATAGATGCCGGCACAGACAAACAGCAATACCGTCGCGATAATCGCATTTCTCTTCCAAAGTTTCATTCTGTTTTCCTCCTGTTTCCTATTTCATTTTGATGACAGAAATTTGGTCGGCGCCCAGCCCTGTCAGTCCGGCGACCGCCTCGACGACCGCCAGCCGGACTGAGGCAGCGCCCGCGCCCTGGCAGACAATCAGCGCGCCCTGATAGACCGGATTGATCTGCTGTACGACAAGCGGCTGCTCGGAGGAGCTGCCCTGGGAGACCAGCGCGGTTGTGCGTTCTTCCGTCTGCCCGTCTGAACTCGTCTGTCTGCTGGTATTCATCTGATAGACCGTCTCCGGGCCTGACGCCACGGTCAGCACAACGCTGCAATCTCCCACACCGTCTATCTGGGATAGGGTCTGCTCTAGCTTCTGCTCCAACTGACTGCCAACCACCTCCGTATGCTGTGTCTGTTCCTTTGGCGCCTGCTGCTGCGTCTGCTGCGATGAGGTCGGCCAGAGCAGCAGCACCAGGCCAATGAGTACAACCAGTGCGATGTATTTATATTTGGAAAAGCCCTCCAGATATGACTTCCATGGGATTTTTTTCTTCTCCTGCTTCATTTCCATATCTGCTTCTCCTCCGGAATCGCCAGATTTTCTTCAATATAGCGCGCAAGCACCTGCTTTTGCAGCTCGCTGTACTGCCCTGAGAGCGTCACGCTGGCCGGATAGGGGTAGTCGGCCTGCTGTTCTGCGGTGACCTCGATTTCAAGCGATGCGCCCAGGTCGTCCGCCTTGTCCTCAATATATTCCGCACACTGCTGTTCTATGATCTGTGCAATGATTTCCCGGTTCTGGACCTCCACGCCGGACCGGTCGGCGTTGCGCTGCATCTGAAGCTCAGAGATGCTCTGGGCAAGGGTCGCCGCGTCCAGGCGCGTCAGCGGGGTCAGGACGGTCACAATCATAATCATGCCGGCAATCAGGCCGGACACCTTTTTGACGCTCCCCGCCGGCACGACGGCCTGCAGCACCGCGCAGATCAGCGCCGCGCCGGTGATGGAGAGAAAATAGCTCCGAAGCGCCTCGGTCATACGCTCACCGCCTTCATGGAGCAGACGCAGGAGATCAGAAGGATCAGGGCGCAGGCGCCGGTCATGGCCAAAATAAAGCTCATGGCAGAGCCAAGCGCCTCCACCAGGCCGGACAGACGCTTGTCCCCGATGATGCCGGAGACGGCGGCTGTGACCTTCAGGGTCAGATAGTGCAGGCCGATCTGCAAAAACGGCGCTGCGCAGATGCCGAGGACGGCCAGCATGCCAAAGACCCCCACGGTGCTGCGCAGAATCCCCGCGCTCACCAGCACGGTCTCCGAGGCGTCGCCTATAATAGATCCTACCACCGGCACCATGCCGGAAAGGGTCAATTTTGCTGCCTTGACCGTTGCGGCGTCCGCAGTTCCGGAGATGACGCCTGTGATGGTCAGAAAGCCGGTAAAGACCAGAAGCAGGATCTTCAGCCCATTGACAATGGCCCAGCGGATCAGCCCCGCCATCTGCTTGAGCGAATCATTTCCGATGGCCGCGTCGGCGGCGCAGGCCGCCACATAGGCATAGACCAGCGGCATGAGCAGCGTGTTGGTCAGCAGAATCAGGAAATTGGAGAACATGACGGTGCCGGCATAGATGGCG
>JAHZEE010000069.1:7108-8304 GCA_019421975.1 Clostridiales bacterium
TCGCCGCCGCCATGGTCGGAAGCAGCGCGGTGGAGAAGGTCTGGATGCGGTCCAGGGTCTGCTGGCCCACGGAGAGCATGGTTCCAAGGCTGCCGGCACAGGCGGCCGTGATGGCGAGCACGCCCGCGATGGCAACGCCGTTGGCGGAGATGCCGGTGTCAATTCTGGACAGAAGGCCGCAGAGCATGACGGCCGCCATCACCACCGCGGCGGTGCGGAGCGCAGCGCGCAGAAAGCCGCCGGCATCCTGCGTCGCTGAGGCCAGAATGTCCGCCACACCGCTCACCAGGTCCTGCTCCTCCGTGGGGGAGAGTCCGTCGAGCGTGTCGAGTACATCGGACGGAAGGGCCTGCTGGAGCCCGCTGGTGTCATAGAGCTCCGTCTGCCCGGCCGTCCCGGCGGCGGCCTCTGTGTCCGCCGCGACCACCTGAGGGGAAAGCAGCAGCAAAACTGCAAAAAACAGGATGATTCTCCGCATGTTATCCTCCGTTCAGCGACTGCAGCATCGAGAGAATCGCCTCCATGAGCGGCAGCGCCACATAGAGCGCAGCCGCCGCTCCGCAGAGCTGTACAAACTTTGCCAGAGACGACTGTCCCGCGTCGCTGCAGATCCCACTGGCAACCTCTGTGATGAGCCCGATGGCCACCGACTTCAAAAGCGGTGACAAAATGGTGGTGCTGAGACCAGAGGTCTGCCGTAATTCCTCCAAAAAACGCAGCAGTGGCTTTAAAATTCCAAGCAAACAGCTCACCAGCGTGCAGCAGCAGATCAGGGCCACGGCCAGGGCGATCACGCCGGCGTCCCGTTTGACAATTGCAGCCAAAATTGAGCCCACCACCGCAATGGCTGCCGCCTTCATCATCGTATCCATCGCTAGAAATTGAACAGGGTTTTGACCAGGTCAAACAGCTCTGCAATCTTCTGCACCACGATCATCAGAACGACCACCAGCCCTGCCAGGGTGGTCATGGTGGCCTGCTCCTCCCGTCCTGAGCGCACCAGTACCTGGTTGAGAATGGAGACGATGATGCCGACCGCCGCAATCTTAAAAATCAGGTCAATATCCATAGCGCACTTCCCTATATCAAAATAATAAACAGTGCTGCGCCGCCGCACAGGCCCAGCGCACCGGCGCTTTTGCTGCGGGCTTTTTTCTCCGCTGCGAGGGCTTTGAGGTGATCTGCAATCTGCGCGC
>JAHZEE010000007.1:0-8134 GCA_019421975.1 Clostridiales bacterium
CTTTTCGATGCCCGCCATGGGGTGGCCGCCCAGAAAGTCGAAGCCGTGGGCGCGGGCGAGGGGAAAGGCCGCCGCACAGACCGGGTCCTTGACGCCCGCGCAGTCAAAGACCAGGGTGCCGGGCGCGATGCTGGCCGCGTTCTGCTGCAGAAATTCCACGATCTGCCCCGGATACAGGCACAAAATCAGCACATCCACCTGAGCCAGCCGCTCCGGGGTCAGCATGCCGGCGATGACGCCGTCGGCCCTGGCCGCCGCGAGCACCGCCTCGGTGTCCAGGCCATAGACCCGGTGCTCGGTGTAGGCCTGCACGGCCCGGGCAAAGGAGCCGCCGATGAGGCCCAGGCCCACGATGCCGACGCTCATGGCTGTACCCCCTGCCAGGCGAAGGGCCGGACGGCCCGGACGCCCTGCATCAGATGGTCAAACTGCTGCGGCGTCAGAGACTGCGGGCCGTCGCAGAGCGCCTCGGCGGGGTTGTGGTGGACCTCGATCATGAGCCCGTCCGCCCCCGCGGCCGTGGCGGCCAGGGCCATGGGCTCCACAATCCGTGCAATGCCCGTGGCGTGGCTGGGGTCGACGATGACGGGCAGATGGGTCATCTCCTTGAGCAGCGCTACGCCCGCCAGATCCAGCGTGTTGCGCGCGGCCGTCTCAAAGGTGCGGATGCCCCGCTCGCACAAGATGACATTGGGATTGCCGCCGGCCAGAATATACTCGGCGCTCATCAGAAGCTCCTGCAGGGTGTTGGCAAGGCCCCGCTTCAGAAGCACCGGCTTCTCCTGCCGGCCCAGATGCTTGAGCAGCTCGAAGTTCTGCATGTTCCGCGCGCCCACCTGGATGAGGTCCACGGACGCAAAGAGCGGCAGCTGGGAGATGTCCATGATCTCCGAGACGATGGGAAGGCCCGTTTTCTCCTTGGCCTTTTCCAGCAGCTCCAGGCCGTCGGCCTGCAGGCCCTGGAAGGCATAGGGCGAGGTGCGGGGCTTGAACGCGCCGCCGCGCAGAATCTGGGCGCCGGCGTCGCGCACAGCCTCGGCGGTGACGGTGATCTGCGCCGCGCTCTCCACCGAGCAGGGGCCGGCCATCACCACAAAGTGTCCCCCGCCCACCGGGACGCCTCCCACCTGCACCACCGTGTCGTCCGGGTGCATCTTCCGGTTGGCGGCCTTATAGGGCTCCTGGATCCGGCGCACCGAATCCACAACCTCCATGGACTGCAGATGCTCAATGTCGATGACCGTGGTGTCGCCCACCAGCCCCAGCAGGTGGGATTGGGCGCCCTGGGACTCGTGGATCTCCAGATTCCGGTCCCGAATCCACTGCCGCAGCCGCTCCAGCTTTTCCGCATCGGCGTTCCGTTTTAAAATGACAATCATGGGGATCCCTCCTTGTGTTACTTTAAGACTTTAAACTATATTAGCAAATGGGATTTAAAATTGCAAGGGGGGTTTTGGATTTTTTCAAATCCCGCTCAGCCAGTTTCGCTGCCAGTCGTGCCAAGGGGCAGAACCTTTATAATTTTAGCACTCTTTTTATGGGAGTGCTAAAATTTACGAATTAGACATAAATTGAAGCAGAATTGTTCATACTTCGGGCATAGAATAAAGACAAAGAAACCAATAAAGGAGCGTTCAATATGTATAACAATATGGTACCGTTCGGACACAACCGTCTGTTTGATCTGTTTGACAATTTTGACCAGGAGCTGCTGCCGACCATGACCGGCTCGTTCCGCACCGACATTCTCGACCAGGGTGAGGCCTATGTGCTGCAGGCCGAGCTGCCGGGCTTCCACAAGGAGGACATCAAGGTGGAGCTGAAGGAGGGTGTTTTGACCATCGAGGCCAAACGCGCCGAGCAGAGCGAGGAGGAAAAGGAGGGCTATGTGCGCCGTGAGCGCCGCACTGGCACCTTCTCTCGCCGCTTCAATGTCACCGGCATCCAGGAGAACGCCATCTCGGCCAAGTTCCACGACGGCATTCTGGAGCTGACGCTGCCGAAGGTGCAGCCGGAGGTTCCGGAGGTCCAGCAGATCACGATTGAGTAATCCCCGTTCCAGGCGCCCGTCCCAGTTGGGACGGGCGCTTTTTTTGTCGCTTTCAGCGGCTGCCTCTCGGGGAGATATGCATATTTTTGCATGTTTTCCCGCATGTTTTGCAAATTTTGCATCAATTCCCAGCATGGATTTGTACAAAAAAGGTGGCCTTTTTAAAAATGATGTTGTATAATTTTACAGAAATTGTTTCCGAGGAAACTTTTTGCCCATCCGCCCCTTGTTTTCTGTGGCAGCAGGTGCTATGCTTCTGCAAAACAGTAAAGGTGCTGAGACATGGACGATTTTATTAAGAAAATGGATGAGGCCATGGTGCATCTGTGCAACTACGATCGGATGCTCGACGCCAAGCGGCGCGACTATGGCTGCGGGATTGCAATGAGCGTGCGGGAGATTCACACGCTGGAGATTCTGGGCAACTACCCGGAGCGGAACGCCACAGAGCTGGCCGAGCTTGCGGGCCTGCAGAAAGGGTCCTTCTCCAAGCTGGTGCGCCGGTTCGAGCAGTGGGGACTGGCGGAGCGGTACCAGAATGCGGAAAACCGCAAGGAGATCTTCTTCCGTCTGACGCCACTCGGCCGGCAGGCCTACGACGGCCACTACCGCTTTCACGCCCAGACCAGCGCTGAGACCTATGCCTACTTCCACCAGTACACGGAGCAGGAGCAGGCCGGCATCCTGACCTTTATTGACCATTATACACAGTATTTAAAGGAATATTTCTGACGCGCCTGAGGAGAAAGAAGGAGAAACAATGGCAGACCTCTACATTCTGCGCAACGCAAACCTCATCACCATGGAGGACGACCGGGTTCTCTACAACATGGACCTGTTTGTGGCCAACGGCAAGATCTACAAGATCGCCCCGCACATCGATATTTCCGATGTCCCGGTTCGGGACTGCTCCGGGAGGTTTCTGATGCCCGGTCTGTTCGACAACCACATCCACATGGATTCTGACGACATCACCGAGATGCTCATTGCCTGCGGCGTGACCAGCTGCCGGAACATGTGGGGCTTCCCCGAGACCCAGCAGTGGCGCCGGGAGATCGACGCCGGCATCCGGCCCGGCCCCCATGTGTACTCCACAGGCCCCCTGACCGACGGCGTGACCTACTGGGAGGGTTCCAAGATCGTCACCACGCCCGCCGAGGGCCACCAGGCGGTCATCGAGTGCATTCAGGGCGGCTACGAGTATGTCAAGACCTACCCCAGCATCCCGCGCGACGCCTTCCTGGAGATCATGCGCACGGCAAATGAGCTGGGCATCAAGGTCATGGGACACGGCAACTACAATGTCTCCTTCCAGGAGCTGGCGGAGCTGGGCTACTACTCCCTGGAGCACATCAGCTGCCTGCCTGACACCCAGCACGAGGAGGACATCATCCGCCTGGCCGAGTCCGGCATGTGGAGCTGCCCCACCGTGGAGGTGGCGCTCACCATTGAAAACTTTGTCCACCGCGACGGCGATCTGTCCAAGGTGCCGGGCTATGAGAACATGAACCCCTACTGGCGCAAGGACTGGTACAAGGTCACCCAGTGGCGCAAGGATAAGCACCGCTACGACGACTACGACTTTATGGAGGAGATCGAGCGCGAGCGCATCTTCATCAAGCACTCGGACAAAATCCTGCTGGGCACCGATGTGCCGAACCCCGGCGTCACAGGCGGCTTCTCGGTCTACAATGAGCTGGAGCACCTGGTGAACTACTTTGGCTTCACCCCCTACGAGGCGCTCAAGTGCAGCTCGGTCAACGGCGCAAAGAGCCTCGGCATTGCCCACAAGACCGGAAAGCTCTGCGAGGGGATGGACGCCGACATCCTGGTGCTGACCAAAAACCCCCTGGAATCCGTATCTAATGCGCGGTCCTTTGTCGCTGTGATCAAGGACGGCTGCTATTATGATAAGGCCTGGTGTGAGGATCTGCTGGCCCGTGTCAAAAACCGCACGGCCGACGAGATCATCGCGCTGATGTGAGAAATAAGGAGGAAACAATCAATCATGAAACGCATTCTTGCCCTGGTTCTGGCGCTGACTCTGTGCCTGTCCCTGGCCGCCTGCGGCAGCAGCGACGACACCAACCAGAACGACACCAACCAGACAGATACCAACACGACGCCCGACGAGAACACCGGTGACAACACCGGCCGCGACGACATGACAGTCATCCTGGGCGCCGAGTTCACCACCCTGGACCCGCAGAAGCTGCCGGCCGTGGCCGACATCAACTTCTGCAGCAACATCTTCGACGGCCTGGTGGCCCTGGATGAGAACAACGAGGTGGTCCCCAAGCTGGCGACCGACTGGGAGGCCTCTGAGGATGGCCTGCACTACACCTTCCACCTGCGTGAGGGCGTCAAGTTCCACAACGGCAACGACTTCACCGCAGACGATGTGAAGCTGTCCGTCGAGCGCTTCCGCGACGAGTCCTGGATGCAGTTTGCCTCCTTTGCCGTCGACAGCTGCGACATCGTCGACGACTACACCGTCACCATCAACCTGAAGTACGCCTACGGCAACTTCATCAACATGCTGTGGTACTGCGCCATCATCGACTCCGACCACTACAACAGCATGAGCGAAGAGGAGTTTGCCCGCAACCCGGTGGGCACCGGCCCGTTCAAGTTTGTCGAGTGGACCCCGGCCCAGCATGTGGTCCTGGAGGCCAACGAGGAGTACTGGGACGGCGCGCCTGAGATGAAGAAAATCACCTTCAACTTCATCTCCGATACCAACACCGCCCTGGTCGCCCTGGAGACCGGCGAGGCAGACCTGGCCTTTGGCACCAGCCTCTCCGCCACCACCTTCCAGCAGGCCCAGAAGGATGAGAACCTGGCGACGGATTCTGTGGCCGGCAACAGCTTCTACTTTGTGAACTTCAACAGCAACCGCATCAGCAAGGAGGTCCGTCAGGCCCTGTCCTATGCCATCGACCGCGAGGCCATCAACACCTTCGTCAACGAGGGCACCGGCTATCTGGGCGACATCCCTCTGGTGGAGGGCCAGGAGGGCTATACCACCGACCTCACCACCTATGAGTACAACCCCGAAAAGGCCAAGGAGCTGCTCTCCGCCGCCGGCGCAGACGGCCTGACACTGACCTTCTACTACGGCGAGTCCGCCGACAACAGCAAGCTGGGTCAGGTGCTGCAGTCTCAGCTGGCCAATGTGGGCGTGAACCTGGAGCTGCAGCCGGTTGAGAACGGCACCTGGTGGGCGACCTTCGAGGACGGCGACTACGATGTGAGCCGCGGCGGCTACCCCATGGAGCAGGCCAACACCGACAGCTGCTACTACGACATGTTCCACTCCACCGGCACCTTCAATGTCTCCCGCATCAACAACCCGGAGATCGACGCGCTGCTGGACGAGGCCCGCACAGAGCTGGACTCCGCCAAGCGCAATGAGATCTACATCCAGGTCAACCAGCTGCTGACCGATGAGGCCTACTTCATCCCCCTGTACTTCTCCGCCTCCATGATTGTCTACAACAAGGATCTGCAGGGCGTCGAGGCTGTCAGCACCCAGAACTATCAGTACAAGACCATGCACTGGTAATCCAATTGTACGCATTGATTGCAAGGGGAGAGGGAATCCGATTCCCTCTCCCCTCCTTTTCGCTATTTAAGGAGTGATCTCATTGGTCAAGTATGTGATCAAACGCATCCTCATCCTGATCCCCATTATGCTGGCGGTCTCTTTTATTGTCTTTTCAATCCTGTATTTCACCCCGGCGGACCCGGCCCGGATCATGCTGGGCGCCAGCGCGCCCCAGGAGGCGCTGGAGCAGCTGCGGGAGGAGCTGGGGCTGAATGAGCCGTTTTTGGTACAGTACGGCAACTATATGCTGGGGATCCTGCACGGGGATTTCGGCACCTCATACCGCAGCGGCCAGCCGGTCTTTGACGAGATCTTTGCCCGGTTTCCCGTCACCTTGCAGCTGGCAGGCCTGAGCATCCTGGTGGTGGCCGTGTTCGGCATTCTCTTCGGCATCATCTCAGCGGTCAAGCAGTACTCCGTGCTGGACTATGTGCTGACCGTGCTCTCCATGCTGGCAGCCTCCATCCCCTCGTTCTGGCTGGGCCTCATGATGATGCTGCTGTTTGCCTCCTATCTCGGCATTCTGCCGTCGTACGGCATTGAGGACGGGTGGCGTTCGTTTATCATGCCCGTCATCGCCCTGTCGCTGCCGGGGATGGCGGAGCTGACCCGCATGACCCGTTCGGCCATGCTGGAGACCATTCGGCAGGACTACATCCGCACGGCCCGGGCCAAGGGCCTCATGGAGCGGACCGTCATCTGGCGCCATGCGCTCAAAAATGCCCTCATGCCCATCATCACGGTCATCGGCTCCAACTTCGGCAGCCTGCTCGGCGGCGCGGTGGTCATTGAGACGGTCTTTTCCCTGCCGGGCCTGGGCAGCCTGATCGTCACCTCCATCCGCTCCAAGGATGTGCCCCAGGTGATGGCGGGCACCTTGTTTGTGGCGCTGATCTTCTGTCTGGTGCTGCTGATTGTGGATGTGGCCTATGCGTTTATTGACCCCAGAGTCCGCACCCGCTATATCCGGGAGAAAAAGGACAAGGCCCCAAAACAGCAGACTGAGGTGAACGCCGTATGAAATGGAGACAGAAAACCGCAACCATCCCCATTGAGACCCGGCCCAATACGGTTCCGACCGAGGAGGAGCAGAGCGTAGAGCGCGAGCGCTTTGCGTTCTGGCACCGGTTCTGCGAAAACAAGACCGCGGTGGTGGGGCTTGTGGTGCTGGTGCTGCTGATCGGCATGGCGGTCTTTGCCAACCTGATCACAGACCCGGCCAATGTGACCCTGCAGGATATGAAAGCCCGCTCGCTGCCGCCCAGTCTGGAGCACCCGTTCGGCACCGACGGCTTTGGGCGCGACATCTTTGCCCGCATCATCTACGGTGCGCGCTCGTCGCTGTTCATCGCCTTTGCCACCATCGCCATCTCCTGTGCCGGCGGCCTCATCTTCGGCGTCAGCTGCGGCTACTTCGGCGGCCGGCTGGACACCATCGTCATGCGCATCGTCGATGTGTTCATGTGCCTGCCCCCGCTGCTGTTCTCCCTGTCCATCGTGGCGGCGCTGGGCAACGGCATGGGAAACCTCATTTTGGCCGTCAGCATCACCATGACGCCCTTTTTCACCCGCGTCATCCGCGCCACGGTCATGTCGGTCATGTCCATGGACTACATTGAGGCCGCCCGCGCCGCGGGCGCGACCCATCTGCATATCATTCTGCGCCATGTGATCCCCAACTGCATGGGCCCCATCATTGTCGAGGCCACCATCAGCCTGTCCATGATGATCATGCTGGCCGCCAGCCTCAGCTTTATCGGCATGGGCGTGCTGCCGCCGTCTCCGGAGTGGGGCGCCATGCTCTCCGACGCCAGAGAGTACATGCGCGACGCGCCCTGGATGGTGCTGGCGCCGGGGCTGGTCATCATGATCACCTCCCTGGCCTTCAACCTGCTGGGCGACGGCGTGCGCGATGCGCTCGACCCGCGCATGAAGAAATGAGGCAGTGACGATGAACTGGAACGAACACCACCATGCCTGGATTGTCTCTGACTACTATGCGCTTCTGCTGGCCGCCTTTGGAGCGGCGGGCGAGCGGGCCTTTGTCCAGGCGGCCCAGACCTACGGCGAGCAGCGCGGCAAGCGCATGGCTATGCGGGCCATCGCCGACGGAAGGCCCCTGGGCCTTCTGGAGTACTTCGCCTATGGAGAGTACCCCAGCACAGACGCCTTTTTTGATGTGGACATGTGGGGCGAGCCGGGCGTGGTCCACGAGAAGGTCACCCGCTGCCCCTGGGCGGACATCTTCGCCCAGCGGGGGCTGAAGGACTGCGGCGATACCTACTGCCGCGAGATCGACCGGGCCATTGTCCGGGGCTTCAACCCGGCTCTGGAGCTGGAGACGGCGTCCACCCAGCACTACGGCGGCTGCTGCCGCTTCTACTTCCGCCAGCCGGGCATCCCGGCCGACACCTTGGAGCAGGCCGCCCAGCTCACGGCGGGCCGGACGGACCTTTTGATGCCGCTCAGCTACCACT
>JAHZEE010000007.1:8144-14924 GCA_019421975.1 Clostridiales bacterium
CATGTGCTGCATGTGTTTGCCGCCACCGCCGCCGGGGTCTTTGGCCAGGCGGGCCAGGCGGTCACGGCGCAGGTGCTCGAGCGATTTGCCGCCCAGTACGGTCGGCCGATGGAGCAGGCCCTGCGGCGCTATGCCAAGGCCGACTTTGACACCACCATGCGTTTGGAGGATTGGTCTGAATGAAGCAATTTGAAACTGCCTACGATGTGGTCGTCGTGGGCTCCGGCGGCGGCGGACTGCGCGCTGCCATCGGCGCGGCGGAGGCCGGCGCCAGGACGCTGGTGGTCTGCCGCGGCAAGGCAAACCGGAGCGGCGCAACCCTGCTGGCCGGCGCCAACATCAGCGCCGACATCGCCTGTGACGGCGCGACCCTCAGCCGGCTGAACATCAGCCACGGCAAAAAGGACGACACCCTGGACGACTGGTTCTACGATGTGGTCCGGGAGGGCTTTTACCTCAACAACCAGGAGCTGGTGCAGCTGTTCGTCGAGACGGCGGGCCAGCGCCTGGAGGAGCTGGTGAACTGGGGCATGGAGATCCGGGGCATGGAGGGAGAGCGCGAGGTCTCGGTCTTTGGCTCCGATATCCTGGACGCACTCTACGGCCGCGCCAAGTCCCTGGGCGTGGAATTTCTGCCCGACACCCTCTTTACAGACCTGGCCCTGCGCCATGGGCAGGCCTGCGGCGTGGTGTGCCTGTCGCTCACCACGGGCGAGGTGCAGTGCATCGGCGCCAAGGCGGTGGTGCTGGCCACCGGCGGCGCGCACAACCTCTTCGGGGCCAACAGCGGCTCCACCGACCTGTGCGGCGAGGGCCAGGCGGCCGCCTGGCGGGCGGGCGCAGAGCTCGTCGATATGGAGATGATCTCCTTCTGCCCCACGGTCACCCGCTATCCCACCATGTACAAGGGCAATATCCTGCCCTATATCTTCATCACCACCGGCTACGGAAGCCTGCTCAACAAGTTCGGCAAGACCTTCACCAGCCGGTATCTGCCGCCCAAGGTGGAGCAGCTGGCCCTGGAGTCAGAGTGGAACAAGATGCTCCTGTCCTACGCCATCCAGTCCGAGATCCTCTCCGGCCGCGGCGCCAAGGACGGCGGCGTGTATTTCTCCCTGCCCAACCACCCGGCGGAGATTCTGGACGAGCTCTACACCGATCTGCCGCCGCTCAAAACCGGCATGTATGCAGACATCATGAAGATCTTCGAGGCCGGCCGGTCGCTCACCATCGAGCCTGCGGCCCACTACTTTGAAGGCGGCATCCGCGTGGCGGCCGATATGCACACCAAGGTGCCGGGGCTGTTCGCGGCGGGTGAGTGCGCGGGCGGACTGTTCGGCGCCAACCGGGTCTCCGCCGCCACCACAGAGATGCTCATTGAGGGCGCCCAGGCGGGCAAGTCCGCCGCGGCCTTCGCGGCCGGAAGCGATCTTATGCAGCCGGACGGCGCGCAGCTCGACCAGCTGGAGGCGGCGCTGCTGCACCCCTTCGGCACCAAGGACGGTCCGGCGCCCCACGCGCTGAAGAAGCGGCTGCACGAGATCACGGGCAGCAGCCTCACCGTCATCCGCTGCGAGCAGGCCCTGTGCCAGGCGCTGGCGGATCTGGCGGATCTGGAGGCGCAGCTGCAGACGGTCAGCCTGGCGGACGGCCAGCGCGTCTACAACCAGCAGTGGCGGCAGTATCTGGAGCTGCGCAACATGCTGCCCACGGCCCGGGCCATCACCCAGTCGGCGCTGCTGCGCCGGGAGAGCCGGGGCGTGCACATCCGCAGCGACTATTTCAAGACCGACAACGACCAGTGCCTGTGCAACATTGTCCTGTCCGGCGCCCAGTTCCAGGCGCAGCAGGTGCCGGCGGTGCTCACAAAGCGGCAGCCGGAGGCGGGCGCCTGGCGCTACACCGACTACATTGAGCGGGTTGTGGAGACCCTGGACTGAAGGGAGCGAGTGCAATGAACGAATTTCATGTGACCATCCGCCGCTCCGGACCGGGGGGCGCGGACAGCCGCCTGCAGACCTACGCGGTTCCAGTGGCGGAGGGAGAGATCCTGTCCGTTCTGAATGTGCTGGAATATATCTACCGGGAGCTGGACCCGACCCTGGCCTTTTTTGACCATGCGGCCTGCCGGCAGGCCGCATGCGGCAAGTGCATGGTCAAGCTGGACGGCGCGGTCAAGCTGGCCTGTAAGGAGGTCGCCCACGATGGCATGCTGCTGGAGCCCTACAGCGGCCGCGTGGTGCGGGACCTGCTCTGCCAGAGCTGAGAGGGGGAAGCGGGATGTCCTTAGACAACACAGAACGCTATCTCCAGGTGCTCAGTGAGGAGCTGGAGCCCGCGCTGGGCTGCACAGAGCCCATCGCCATCGCCTATACCGCCAGTGTGGCGCGGCAGGCGCTGGGGGTGTTCCCAGAACACATCACGGCCCGCTGCAGCGGCAATATTATCAAGAATGTCAAGAGTGTCATTGTCCCCAACACCGGCGGCGCGCGCGGCGTGGAGGCCAGCTGTCTGGCGGGCGCCATCGCCAACGCGCCCCAGTGCAAGCTGCAGGTGCTCGAGGCGCTGACGGATGCGGGGCGCGCAGAGCTGCAGCAGCGGCTGCAGCAGAACCTGTGCACCGTGGCGGTACTGCCCACGACCCACTGCCTGCATCTGATTCTGGAGATGACGGCCCAGGGTCACACGGTCCGGGCCGAGCTTGTGGACTCCCACACCAATGTGGTCTCGCTTGAGCGCGACGGCGAGGCGCTCTACCTGTGTCAGGAGCAGCAGTGCTACGCACAAGATGAGACGGACCGGTCGTTTATGAGCATGGAGGGCATCTACGCCTTTGCAACGACTGTGGAGCTGGAACGGGTCCGGGCGCTGCTCGACCGGCAGATTGCGTGCAACCTGCGCATTGCCCAGGAGGGTCTGACGGGCCAGTACGGCGCGGCCGTGGGCGCAACGCTTCTGGAGGAGGCGCCGGACGACATCAAGACGGTGGCCAAGGCCTACGCCGCGGCGGGCTCGGACGCGCGCATGAGCGGCTGCTCGCTGCCCGTGGTCATCAACTCCGGCAGCGGCAACCAGGGCATCACCGTGTCCCTGCCGGTCATCAAATATGCCCAGCATCTGGGCTGCAGCCAGGAGCAGCTCTACCGCGCGCTGCTGCTGAGCAATCTGGTCTCCATCCATGAGAAGAGCGGCATGGGCCGGCTCTCGGCCTACTGCGGCGCCGTCACCGCCGCCTGCGGCGCGGGCGCGGGCATCACCTATCTGTGCGGTGGAGACTTTGAGGCCATCAGCCGCACCATCACCAACACCCTGGCCAATGTCTCCGGCATTGTCTGCGACGGTGCCAAGCCGAGCTGCGCGGCCAAGATCGCCTCCTCGGTGGGGGCGGCCATTCTGGGCCACACCATGGCCATGAAGGGCCGGTGCTTCCGTTCCGGCGACGGCATTGTGGGAGACGATTTGGAGGACACGGTCAGCAATGTGACCGCGCTGGCCCGCGACGGAATGCGGCAGACCGACGACGAGATTTTGAAAATCATGACCCAGCCTGTCAAGAAAGGGGAGGCCCAGTGAGATGGAGATAGAAAAAGAGCCGTTGCTGCAAATTGAGGACCTTCAGACCTGCTTTTTTACCAAGGCGGGCGTGGTGCGGGCTGTCGACGGGGTGAGCATCACGATTCCGGCCCAGAAAACCGTGGGGCTGGTGGGCGAGTCCGGCTGCGGCAAGAGCATGACCGCCATGTCCGTCATGGGCCTGGTTGGCAAGCCCGGCAAGGTGACCCAGGGCAAGATCCTCTATCACGGCGAGGACCTGCTGGAGCTGTCCCCCAAGGCACGCCGCCAGATGAGCGGCGACAAGCTTTCCATCATTTTTCAAGAGCCCATGACCTCGCTGAATCCGGTCATGACCGTGGGCAAGCAGGTCCGGGAGTCTCTGCTCATCCACAATAAGGCGATGGACAAGGAACAGGCCAAGGAGCGGGTGCTGGAGCTGTTCCGCCAGGTGGGCATTCCCGACCCGGCGCGCCGCTATGCCAGCTATCCCCACCAGCTCTCCGGCGGCCTGCGCCAGCGGGTCATGATCGCCATGGCCATGGCCTGCAATCCGGATCTGCTCATCGCCGACGAGCCGACGACTGCACTGGATGTGACCATTGAGGCGCAGATCCTGCATCTGATGCGGAAGCTGCAGCAGGAGCACGGCACCTCGATTTTAATGATCACCCACAATCTGGGCGTCGTGGCGGAGATCTGCGACTATGTCTATGTCATGTATGCAGGCAAGGTGGTGGAGTACAGCGAGGTTCACGAGCTGTTTCAGAACACCAGCCACCCCTACACCCAGGGCCTGATCCGGTCGCTGCCCAAGATGGAGGCGGGGCAGGGCAAGCTCTACAACATCAAGGGCATGGTGCCCGACCTGCTGCATCTGCCCCAGGGCTGCCGGTTTGCGCCCCGCTGTGAGCACGCCTGCGAGCGCTGCCACTGCCAGATGCCGCCGCTCTACGACATCGGCGGCGGCCATCTGGTGCGCTGCTTCCTCTATGAGGAGCAGGGCACGCCTGTGGAGACGGCGGAAGGAGGCGAGGCGTGATGGACGAGAAGAAGGTACTGCTCCAGGCCGAGGGCCTGGTCAAAAATTTCCGGGTGAGCGGCGGCGTGGTGAGCTCCGTGGCAGGGGTCGATCTGCAGATCTACCGCGGCGAGACGCTGGCGCTGGTGGGCGAGTCCGGCTGCGGCAAGTCCACCCTGGGCCGGCTTCTGCTGCACCTCATTGAGCCAACGGCGGGCAAGGTGGTCTTTGACGGGGCCGACCTGAGCGCCATGAATGCCAAGGAACTGCGCGCCATCCGCCAGCGGATGCAGATCATCTTTCAGGACCCGTTTTCGTCCCTTGACCCGCGGATGACCGTGGGCAAGATCATTGAAGAGCCCATGAAGATCCACGGCCTGTACCGGGATAAGCGGGAACGGGAGACCAAGGTGCAGGAGCTGATGGCCCA
Source organism: Clostridiales bacterium (assembly GCA_019421975.1). Classification (GTDB taxonomy): domain Bacteria; phylum Bacillota; class Clostridia; order Oscillospirales; family Oscillospiraceae; genus CAKTFW01. The sequence continues at coordinate 13,148 of JAHZEE010000007.1, forward strand.
TATCGGCATCCGGCCGGAGTACTACGATCGCTACCCCCACCAGTTTTCCGGCGGTCAGCGCCAGCGCGTCGGCATCGCCCGCGCCCTGGCCCTCAATCCGGAGCTGGTGGTCTGTGACGAGCCGGTCTCCGCGCTGGATGTGTCCATCCAGGCACAGATCCTCAACCTGCTGCGGGATCTGCAGCAGGAGTTCCACCTGACCTACCTGTTCATCTCCCACGACCTGAGCGTGGTGCGCTACATCGCCGACCGGGTCTGCGTCATGTTCCTGGGGCGGATCTGTGAGATCGGCGAGGCGGAGCAGATCTACAGCCATCCCCGCCATCCGTACACCAAGTTTTTGATGGAGTCGGTCCCGTTGCCCGATCCGGACAAGCGAAAGGAGGACCGGGACCTGCTGCCGGGCGAGGTGCCAAGCCCCATTGCGCCGCCCTCCGGCTGCCGGTTCCACACCCGCTGCCCCTATGCCCAGCCCATCTGCGCCCAGGAGCCGCCCCCTGTGTTCCGCGATCTCGGCGGCGGCCACTGCTGTGCCTGCCATTTTCCCCTGGAGGATTGAATCGAAAAAGAGAGACTGCCTCGGCAGTCTCTCTTTTTGGCTTTCGGGGTGGGAATGTCACCTCTCCGTCATAGCTATCGCCATGCCACCTCCCCTCAAGGGGAGGCTTCGCGGACTGCTCAGCACCCTCAAAAGGCTCCCCTTGAGGGGAGCTGTCGGCGGAGCCGACTGAGAGGTGCCGCGCGCCTTCAACGGACTGCCGCATACGCCCCTGTGATACACTGAAGAGGGGTACCCGGCGCGAAAGGAGTCCGGTATGAGGGATTTGACAGCTCTGCAGCAACAGATTGGCGAGCGCCTGCGGGCGCTCAGGGAACAGCACCATCTGCCACAGGCCACCGTGGCCGCATTTCTCGGCGTCCACCTCAGCACCTACTGTGGCTATGAGGACGGCCGCCGGCTCATTCCAACAAACCACTGTGTGAAACTGGTTCGGCTCTATGGGGTCAGCATGGACTATCTGCTGACCCTGACGGACCGCCGTTAGAGATCCACGAACAGGGTCCCCCCAAGGGCCTCCCTCACATAGAGGGAAGTCCTTTGGGGGGAGAATCCGAAAAATCGTATTTATATTTCGTAGAAGTGCACTATATCAGTGGAAATTGAGGATGACCGAGCCGGCGCCGGCCCGTACCTCCACCCGGTAGGGGGTATCGCGTTCAAGCGCGGAAAGCTGGGCAGAAGTGCCGGGGGCGATGGTGTCTGTCTCGGCCACCAGGGCTCCGTCTTCATCCAGAATGCGAAGCTGGGCAGCGCAGTCGCTGTCGGCGCTGTTGGTGACGGCCCTGTCATAAAAACGGCTGTCCAGGATCAAAAAGGCGCCGGTTTCAAACTGGACAGGCGTCCAGTCTGCGGCGTCTTCCACCCGCGCCCACTGGGCGGGGAAGAACAGGTCCTGTACGGCTCCCACATTGAGGACGACCTGGTAAGCCGTGACCACCGCGGCGGCGGTGAGCACGATGGCCAGCAGCAGCGCAATCAGATGGCGGCGGCGGAGCAGGCCCAGGGGGTTTTTGGCCCGGGGGGCGGCTGGTACGGCTTGGGGGCTCTGCATCTGCTCCAGCGTCCGCTGGCAGGCGGGACACTGGGCCAGATGCTCCTGCACCAGCGTCTGGCTGGCGGGGCTGCAGATGCCGTCGGCATAGGACGGCAGAAGATCGCGAATCACATCACAGTTCATCGTCAGACATCCTTTCACTGAGTTTCTGTCGGGCGCGG
>JAHZEE010000007.1:14934-18377 GCA_019421975.1 Clostridiales bacterium
AGCTGACCCGCGCCCAGTTTTCGCTCTTGCCGAAAATGGCGCCGATCTCGGAGAAACGAAGCTCGGCGGTGGCGCGCAGCAGGAATACCTCGCGGTAGGGCTCAGACAGGGCGTGGATGGCCCGGTAGATGCGGAGCATCCCGTCCTGCTGCAAAATCTGTGCCTCCGGCTGCTGCTGCGCAGGGGCGCACTGCTGCTGGGACAGGGCCTCATAGACCTCCGATGGCAGATCCGCCTCGTGCCGCCTGCGCCGCAGGTGGTCGTAGTAGCGGTGCTTGGCGATCTGGCACAGCCAGGTGGAGAGCTTGCAGGTCCCGTCGTACCGGTGGGCCGACTTCACGGCCTCATAGAGCGTCTGCTGGGTGAGTTCCTCGGCGAGAGCCTCGTCGGCGGTCAGGCCCAGCAGAAACCGGTAGACCGCGTCGGCGCTGGCGAGCAGTTCTGTCTGGTCCATTGGCATCCCTCCTTCTGCCCATTGATCGGCGCTGCGGGGTGATTCGTTACAGAAAAAAGAACCCCGGACAAACTTTTTTGTCTGTCCGGGGGCGCAATCAGTCCGATGGGTCCGGCGCGCCGCGGTTCAGCAGCACGACCGCCGCGGCGATGGCCACGAAGCCCAGAAAATCCACGGGTGTGAACGGCGCGTGCATGACTGCGACGCCCAACACGGCCGCTGCCACCAGCTCCACGCTGGAGATGAGACCGCAGCGCACGGGGCCGATGCGGTGCAGGGCGCTGAGATAGAGCAGAAACGCCGCCACGGTGCCGAGCAGGACGATACTGCCGATGCAGAGCACGGCGGTTGCGGAAAAGGTGGCGGCGGCATTCCAGGACCGGAAGAGGAACCAGGAGCCCACGCCGCCGATGAGCAGCGCCCAGCCGGTGACGGTGGCGGCGGGGTATTTCTCCAGCAGGCGCACCGGCAGCAGGGTGTTGAGCGCCATGCCCGCCGAGGCGATGGCGCACCACATGAGGCCCTTGGGGGAGATGGACAGGGTGCTGAGATTGCCGTGGGTGGCGATGAGAAAGACGCCCAGAAGCGTCAGCGCCAGCGCCACCAGCTCCATGCCCCGGGGCAGCCGCCGGCGGGCGATACAGTGGATCAGCAGAATGAGCACCGGTGCGGTGTACTGCAGCACCGTGGCCGTGCCCACATTGGTGTATTGGATAGAGACCAGGTATCCGGTCTGGCAGGGCAGCATGCCGAACAGGGCGTAGGCGACGAGCAGCAGGGTGTCCCTGCGGCTGCGGAAGATGGCAAAGACCTGCCGCTTCTGCGTAAAAAACGCATAGCCAAACAGGATCAGGCCCGCCAGAGGCATCCGGATTGAGGACAGCAGGCCGCCGCTTATGTCAGTGTTGGCGTAGAGATACTGGCCAATGGTGCCGGAGACACCCCAGAGGGTGCCGGCCGACAGGGCCATGGCGATGCCCAGCGCCTGCAGGCGGCGGGTAGAGACGGGTGTGGACTCCATAAAGCTCTCCTTTGAAGCGGTGTGCAAAAAGAGGCCCACGCGGACGGCGTGGGCCTCGGGGGGACCTGGGCTTACAGCGCGCGGACGCGAAGAACGCCGGGCAGCATGGCCACAGTCTCGACCGCGGCGGAGATGCCGTCCACGCCGTCGAAGATGGTGTAGGTGTACTCCCCACGGGTGGCGGAGGCGGTGGCCTTGACCGCGCCCACGATCTCAGCGATCTTGGCGCTGTCCACGCCGCGGCTCAGTACAGTAAGACGGGCGCCGCCCTGGCGCGCCAGGGTGCAGTTGGGCAGGTTGACGCTGTTTTTGATGTTGCCGTTTGCCAGGTAGTCGGCCACCTCGTCGCAGGCCATGACGGCACAGTTGTCCTCGGCCTCCGGGGTGGAGGCGCCCAGATGCGGGATGGTGACGACGCCGGGCTTGCCCAGAAGGCCCGCGTTGGGGAAGTCGGTCACATAGCAGGCGGCCTTGCCGGTCTCCAGCGCGGCCAGCATGTCGGCGTCCTGCACCAGCGTGCCGCGGGCCAGGTTCAAAATCCGCACGCCGTCCTTCATCTTGGCCAGGCTCTGGGCGTTGATCATGCCCTTGGTCTCGGCGGTCTGGGGCACATGCAGGGTGATGTAGTCGCTCTTGGCGTACAGGGTGTCGAGATCCGCCAGCTCCACGCCATCAAGCTCCTTGACAAACGGGTCGTAGCCCACGATGTGCATGCCCAGCGCCCTGGCGCTCTCTGCCACCAGCCGGCCGATGGCGCCCAGGCCAACGACGCCCAGGGTCTTGCCCATCAGCTCCGGGCCCACGAAGGCGCTCTTGCCCTTTTCCACCTGCTTGTCGACGGTGGTCTCGCCGTCGGTCAGGCCCTGGCACCAGGTGATGCCGTCGCAGATCTTTCGGGAGGAGAGCAGCAGCGCGCAGAGGGCCAGCTCCTTGACGGCGTTGGCGTTGGCGCCGGGGGTGTTGAAGACCACGATGCCGGCCTCGGCGCAGCGGTCGGAGGGGATGTTGTTGGTGCCGGCGCCGGCGCGGCCGATGGCCAGCAGACTCTGCGGCAGGTCCATCTGCAGCATGTCGGCGCTGCGGACCAGGATGCCCTCCGGCGTGGCGGCACTGTCGTCCACGGTGAACAGGGCGGCGTCCAGGCGGTCAAGGCCCAGGGGGGAGATTTTGTTCAGCGTTTTGATTGTATACATAAAGGTTGCCTCCCGAATCAATGATTAATTTAAATTATTATAAATTCCCGGAGGGTGTCCTGTCAATGCGGGCCGGGCAGAAAAAGCGACGAAGTTTGCCCCCGTTTCTCCTATCCTTTGAGCGTTTTGACGGCGTGCAGCAGCGCCCGGTGGAGCTGGTGAACCATTTCCTCGGTGCTCTCGCGGCAGAAGCTGACGCGGACCGAGCCGTCGATGGCCTGCGGCGGCGCCTGCATGGCCTGCAGCACATGGCTGCGGTGGCCGCGGGCGCAGGCGGAACCGGCCGAGACATAGACGCGCTCTGACTGCAGGCAGTTGAGGATGCCCTGGCTGCGAAGGCCTGGAATGGCGAGATTCACGATGTGCGGCGCGGCCTGCTCGCCCAGAAGTACAAGGCCTGGAACATCCTGCAAAAGCTGGCGGGTCAAATCCCGCAGGCGCTCCATGTGGCGGATGTCGTCCGCCATGGTCTCGCTGCCGGCCTGGCACGCCGCGCCGAAGCCGCAGATGAGGGGCGTGGCCTCGGTGCCGGAGCGCATGCCGCTCTCCTGGCCGCCGCCGTAGAGGTAGGGCGGCAGGGTGAGGCCCTTTCGGATGTAGAGCGCGCCCACGCCCTTGGTGGCGTGGACCTTGTGGCCGGAGATGGTGATGAGGTCGGCCCCCAGGCGGCGGGCCTGGAAGGGCGCTTTCAAAAAGCCCTGCACCGCGTCGGTGTGGAAGATGGCGCTGGGGCATTTGCGGTGGGTCACACGGGCTATCTCCGCGATGGGCAGCA
>JAHZEE010000070.1 GCA_019421975.1 Clostridiales bacterium
GATCCTCGCCGTTGAAGAGCACATACCGGGCCAGCTACGATCTGATGCTGACCAACTATGTGCTCTTCAACGGCGAGGATCCCAACGGAAGCCTGCTGGAGCTGGCCGAGGCGCTGGAGCAGATGGGCGTGGCGCAGACGGACCATCTGCCCGTCTCATCCGACCGGCCCTACAGCTATGACATGGAGGCCCTGTCGGAGACCTGGCGGGGGTACTTTAAGACCTACCTGCGGGAGAACGGGTGGGACGGCGATATCAGCGCTGAGAACCTGATGCGCCAGATGCGCGACAAGTACAACTTCCCCGACGAGTGGACCGACGAGCAGGCCCGGCTGGTGGCGGGGATGCGCTATGAGCTGTCGCTGCGCTACATGGTGAACATCGACGCCTACCGCCCGGCCACCGACCTGACGGCCGAGCAGATGGGCACGGTGTCGGAGCTGGACACGCCGGGCCTCACGGTGGAGCCCACGGCGGTGCGGGCGTATGCCACGCCCTATGCGGCCCACATCCTGGGCCGGACCGGCCCCATGGACGCGGACGAATACGAATACTACAAGGATCTGGGCTATGCCATGGACGCCCAGGTGGGCAAGGAGGGGCTGGAGCAGGCCTTTGAGGCACAGCTCCACGGCGTCGACGGCACCCGGCTCACCAAGGTGGATCAGGACGGCAATGTGCTCGAACAGTACTACGACACCACGCCGGAGGCGGGGGACAATGTCTATCTCACCATCGACATCGATCTGCAGCAGGCGGCCGAGGAGGCGCTGGAGGATCTGATTCTCGATCTGCGCCAGAACGGTGTGGACGGGGAGGACATGGGCAAGGACGCCGAGGGCGGGGCCATGGTGGTCATGGATGTGAACACCGGCGAGGTGCTGGCATCGGCCAGCTACCCCACCTACGATCCGGCCACCTACTCCCAGCGGTTCAACGAGCTGCTGCAGACCGACTACAGCCCTCTGCTCAACCGGGTGACCCAGATGACCTACTTCCCCGGCTCCATCTACAAGATGATCACGGCCATCGCCGCCGTGGACTACGGCGGCATCGGACGATACTATGAGATCCGGGACCGGGGCATCTACACCTATTACGACACCTTCCAGCCAAAGTGCCATATCTACACCTCGTCCGGCACGACCCACGGCGTGGTCAACATGATGCAGGCCCTGTCCGTCTCGTGCAACTACTACTTCTACGAGGTGGGCCGGCTCACGGGCATCGACGCCATCGATGCGGTGGCCCAGGCGTTCGGCCTGGGGGAAAAGACCGGCGTGGAGCTGCCGGAGGAGGCGGGCCAGCGGGCCAACCCCCAGACCAAAAAGGCGCTGTATCCGGACGACCCGGTGAGCGGAGACTGGTATGGCGCCGACACGCTCCAGGCGGCCATCGGCCAGTCGGAGAACAAGTTCACCCCCCTGCAGCTGGCCAGCTATATCAGCACCCTGGCCAACGGCGGCACGCGCTACCAGGCCAGCTTTTTGTCCAAGGTCGTCTCCAGCGATTACAAGCAGGTGCTCCAGGAGCAGACGGCCCAGGTGCTGGGGCAGGTGGAGTACTCTGAACAGGCCCATCTGGCTGTGGAGGAGGGCATGCGACTGGCGGCCCAGACCGGCACGGCCTCGGCCTATCTCCGCGATTACCCCGTTGCAGTGAGCGCCAAGACCGGCACGGCCCAGCACGGCGGCACCGGCTCCGACCACGCGAGCTTTGCCTGCTACGCGCCGTCTGACGACGCACAGATCGCCATTGTGATCTATGTGGAAAAGGGCGCCCAGGGCGGCAACCTGGGCAAGGCAGCCCGGGCGGTACTGGATGTCTACTTCGACAAGCAGCAGACCCAGGCGGTGGAGATTTTGGAGAATTCAGTCCACTGAGGAAAGAAAAGAAGTCCCGAATGGGTAACGACGCCTGCCAAAGCCAACTGGGAGAAGGGAGCGGGAAAAGAACGCGGATCGCTTCTGTCATAAAATAAGGTCCGGGACAGTTCTCTGTCCCGGACCTTATCGCTTTATTCCACTGACAGCTCGCTCTGGTCGGCCGCCACATCCTCGCTTTGTCCATCACTGAGGGAATCTTCTGTAAACCATGCTTCGATGGTCTGTTGATCCATCCAATGGAATGGCTCCATGGGCGCTTTTTATTTACGGACTGTATTGATAAAACCCTATCCCGCTCTTTTTTCCCAAACGCCCCGCATCCCGCAGGCGCTGGAGCTGTGGCGATGGCCGGAACCGGTCGCCATAAGCTTCAAACAGGCGTTGGTCCATATACAGGTTCAGGTCGTGGCCCGTCTGGTCGATCAGCCGAAAAACCCCCATCGGGTGTCCCAGGCCATACAGGCAGATTTTATCCACATCCTCCACCGAACAGACCCCCTCCTCCACCAGACGGCAGGCCTCCAGATAAAAGGCATGGAAGATCCGGTTCAGCGCAAACCCCACCACATCTTTCACCCGCACCGGCTCCTTGCCGACGGCGCGTAGGAGCTCCAGAACAGCCGTCACGGTCTGCTCTTGTGTCTGAAGGCCCGGAACAACTTCCACCAGCTTCATCTCGCTGGCAGGAGCATTAAAATGCGTTCCAATAAACGCCCGTTCCGGACACACTGCTCCGGCAAGCTTGGTAATCGACAAGCTGGAGGTGGTACTGGCAATCACCGTTTCCGGCTTACAGATCACATCCATCTGCTGGTATATATTGGTCTTGACCTCCGAAATTTCCAGAATTGCCTCAACAATCAGATCACAGTCCGCCATATCCGCCAGGTTCCCCGAAGTGGTAACACAGGACAAAATTTCCTCCTTCCGCCGCGCTGGCAGTTTGCCCGCTGCAATCTGCCGGTCCAAAATCGCTGCCTGTCTGGCCTTGCCCCTGTCTGCCAGCTTTCGGTTGATATCTCCCAGAACCGTTTCATAGCCATACATGGCAAAGCAAAGGGCGATCTCTGTCCCCATTGTACCGGCGCCCAAAACACCGATTTTTTTTCGTTCCATCGCAGGGCTCCCTTTACTCACACCGCCGGATTAGCATTGCCGTGCCCATGCCGCCGCCCACGCAGAGGGTGGCCAGGCCCCAGGTTTTCTGCTGCTTTTGCAGCGCATGTGTCAATGTCACCAGCAACCGGACGCCCGAGGCCGCCACAGGATGTCCCAAAGCGATGGCGCCGCCGCTCAGATTGGTCTTTTTTAGGATTTCCTCTGCTTGATGCACCCCAGCGACTGGGCTGCAAACGCCTCGTTCAGCTCCAGAAGCTCCACATCCTGCAAGGTCATCCCTGCCTGGTTCAGCGTTTTGATGACCGCCTTGACCGGTCCCAGGCCCATGATAGCTGGGTCAATGCCCACTGTGGCCATGGAGACGATCTCCGCCATGGGCTTCCAGCCGTTGGCCTTGACCGCCTCCTCCGAGGCCACCAGCACCACCGCCGCGCCGTCGTTGAGCTGGCAGGCGTTGCCGGCTGTGACGGTCCCGCCCTCGCTTTCCTTTTTGAAGGCCGGGCGCATTTTGGAGAGCACCTCGTAGGTGGTGCCCGGCGTATTGCTCTCATCCGTATCAAAGACAAACGCCCGGCCCCTGCGGTCCTGATAATGGATTGGGACGATCTCATCGCGGAAGCAGCCGGATTCGATGGCCCTCTGGGCCAGGGTCTGGGAACGGAGGGCAAATTCGTCCTGTTCCTGCCGGGTGATGCCCTCCTGGGCCGCCACATTCTCCGCCGTCATCCCCATCAGATAGCCGTTGAACTGGTCGATGAGGCCGTCGCAGTACAGGGAGTCCTGAACATCGACGGAGGTGGGGCCCATCCTGGTTCCCTTGCGGACCCGGCTGGTTAGAATATAGGGCACCTGGGACATGTTCTCCACGCCGCCCACCAGCACCAGATCCGCTCCAGCTTGAATGGAATTGTATGCCAAAATCGCCGCCTTCAGGCCGCTGCCGCACTGCATGTTGACCGTGGTGGCCGGGACCTCGGCGGGGATGCCGGCCTCCAGCTCCGCCCGGCGGGCAATGGAGGGGCCCTGCCCGGCGGAGTGCTGGTGCGCCACAAAGACTTCGTCGATCTTGGCCGGATCTGTGTTGGTCTGTTCCAGAACAGCCTTCATGATCTGGGCCGTCATTTCTCCGGGCTTCACTGTGGAAAGACTCCCCAGAAATTTTCCGATCGCCGTGCGCTTGCCGGCTACAATATATACTTTTCTCATCATTATGACACCTTCTTCATTTTATTTGGCAGGAAAATATCTCTGCCCCAGCTGCTGAGTTTACCAAATCAGGCCCTCTTCCAGTGCCTGACGCCGCAGCTCCTGGCGGAAATTCGGGTGCGCAATCTCAATCAGGGCCTCCGCCCGTTCGCTGACGGTCTTACCAAACAGATTTACCACGCCATACTCGGTGCAGATATACTGGACATCAAATCGGGAAGTGGTCACCGGCGTACCGGTTTCCAGGTGGGGGATGATGCGGGAGACGGTTCCGTTCTTGGCGGTAGAGGGCAGCGTGATAAAGGACATGCCGCCCCTGGACATCTGGGCGCCCCGGACAAAATCGATCTGTCCGCCGCAGCCGCTGTACTGCTTCCCGCCGATGGTGTCCGCATTCACCTGTCCCAGCAGATCCACCTGCAGGCAGGAATTGATGGAGACCACATGGTCGTTCTGGGAGATGATATAGGGGTCGTTGGTGTAGTCCACCGGCACCACCAGAAGGTCGGGATTGTGGTCTGCAAAATCGAACAGCCGCTTGGTGCCGATGAGGAAATTCGCCACAATCTTGCCTTTGTCCAGTTTCTTTTGGCTGTTGTCGATGGCGCCGGACTCGTAGAGGTCGATGATCCCGTCAGAGAGGACCTCCGAGTGGATTCCCAGATGTTTTTTGTCCTTCAAAAAGCCCAGAATGGCGTCCGGCAGGCCGCCGATGCCCAGCTGTAGACATGCGCCGTCCTGGATATAGGGGACAATGTGCGCGGCGATCTGCTGCTCCACGCCACCGGTCTGGCTCTTGGTCAGCTCCGGCAGCGGCTGGTCGTGAATCACAATGTAGTCCAGCTCGTCCAAACTGACCCTGGCGCCATAGGTCCAGGGCAGAGAGGGGTTGATCTGCGCCACAACGGTCTTTGCCGCCTCCATGTTGGCCACGGAGTAGTCCGCGTTGAGCGCATAGCTGCAAAAGCCGTCCTCATCCGGCTCTGTCAGCATGACAAAGAACACATCTGCCGGATGCTCGCGGTAGTACTTGGGCATCTGACAATAGAAGGCCGGCAGCGGGTCCACCCGGCCCTCCCGGTAGGCCTGCCGGGCGCCCCGGTCCAGAAACTGGCTGACATGCCGGAAGCTCTTGGCGTACTGCGGCTGCAAAAATCGGGGCGTTTCCCAGAGATTGTGGCCAATGATCTTCACATTCTCCAGTTCATCCGCCCGGTCTGTCAGTGCATCCAGGAGATAGGTGGCGGTTCCGGCCGCCTGTTGGACGACCACGGTGTCCCCAGATTTTACACATTTCACCGCGTCGGCCGCGGAGACAATCTTCTGCTGACAGGCTGTTTTCCAATCCATAGTTCTCCGCCTTTCTCATCAGGACCCATAGCCAAACAGCCAGGGAATGCACAGCGGGATTGCCGGGATATAGGTAACGAGCAGCAGTCCTACAATCAACGCTATCAAGAACGGAACAATCCGCTTGCACAGGGTCATAAAGTTGATATTGCCCAGAGAGGTGGCCACGAACAGGTTCAGTCCCACCGGCGGCGTGCAGAAGCCGATGGAGATATTCAGGCACATCATGAGGCCGAAGTGGATGGGGTCTACGCCGTAGTTCGCGGCAATGGGCTGAAGAATGGGCGCCAGAATCAGAATGGCCGGGGTTCCGTCCATCACACAGCCCACAATCAGCAGGAAGATGTTCATGGCGAGCAGCACCAGAATCCGGCTGTCTGTCAGGCCGCCAATCCAGTTGGCCAGCTCCATGGGAATCTTCTCCAGTGTCAGCATCCGTGCCAGGGCTGTGGCGGTGCCCACAATCACCATGATCGTCGAGGTTGTGACTGCGGAGGAGGACAGAGACGCCAGCAGTTTTTTCAGGTTCAGCTCCCGATAGATGAAGAACCCGACAATGAGTGCGTAGAACACGGCGACGGCCGCCGCCTCGGTGGGGGTGAAGATACTGCCGTAGATGCCGCCAAGAATAATCACCGGCACCAGCAGGGCGCCGATGGCGGCGCAGAAGGTCTTCCACACCCGCTTCCAGGAAAATGTGCGTCCGTTGCCCTCCCAGCCATTTTTCCGGCAGATATATCGGGATACAACGATCAGCAGCACACCGCACAGAATGCCAGGACCGAAGCCGCCCATAAACATGGTGGCAATGGAGGCGTTGGTGGCCACGCCATAGGTCACGAACGGGATGGAGGGCGGAATCAGAACGCCCAGCACGCCGGCCGCAGCGATGAGGGCATAAGAGAAGCCCTTGGAGTAGCCCTGCTGGATCATGGAGGGGACCATGATGACGCCGATGGTGGCCACGGTGGCCGCAGCTGAACCGGAGATGGCGCCGAAGAACATACAGGCCAGGATGGTGACCATGGCGAGACCGCCCCGTTTGTGGCCCACCATGGAGTCGGCAAAGTCGATCAGCCGGCGGCTCAGGCCGCCGCCCTCCATCAGCGCGCCGGCCAGGATAAACAGCGGAATCGCCATCAGCGTAAAGGAGTCACAGCCTGTGAACATGGTCTGGGCTAAGTAATTTAGAGAAAACGAGCTGGAAGTGACCATATAGAGGACCACCGACATGCCGATGGACCACGCGATGGGAACATTCAGCACCAGCAGGAGAAAAAAGGTACCAATCAAAATCACGCCGGCATTCATTCCGCATTCCCTCCCTGGTTCATCATTTTGTCGCTGTCCGACTCTTCCAGCGGCTCAAGGCCCAGAAGCTGCCGCACCAAAACTACCAGCCGCTGCAGCGCCCGAATGATCATCATACCCGCGCCTAGATAGGGGGCTGCATATGCAAGCCGCATGTCAATGCCGTTGGCTGCGGAGTACTGCGGCCGCGCGCCCATACCGATCAGCACCTGGACGCCCACATAACAAAGCAGGCAGAAAAAGGCCAGCGATATCAACTCCGCAATGATATAGAGAACGACGCGCGCTTTTCCCTTTAAGACAATGGGAAGCAGGTCTACAGACATGTGGTTCCCGTTTTTGACGCCCTTGCTGGCCGCCAGATAGATGACCCAGATGCACAGATAGCGGGCGATTTCCTCCGTCCAGGCAACCGGCAGAGCCACAGACCGAAAGACCACCTGAATGAAGATAATGGTACATGTGATAAGAAACAGGATCCCGCACAGATAGGTCTCCAGGAGATCCAGCACGCGGTCAATTGCATGGTTTATCTTTGCCATATTGTAAGCACCTCTCCTTCACAGAGCCCTCCGGGGAATTCTCCCGGAGGGCCGCGATGTTTTCTCAGCTCAAATCGGCGCCGGTCACCGCCTCAAGCTGGCCGTCTGTGAACTTGTCGTTGCAGACCTGAATTTCCTCCAGATAGGCATCCAGGTTTGGTTCCACGCCCTGTGCGGCAAACCAGTCCGCAATCCCCGCAGTGGCCTCCTGGAAGGCCGCCCGCTCCTCGTCTGTGAGGTAGGTGACCGTCATGCCGCCGTCAGCCAGCGCCTGGAACGCGCCCGCTTCCTCGTCTGCTGAGAGCTGGAGCTGGAAGGCACACGCCTCCTGGGCCGCCTGGTCCACAACCGCCTGCAGATCCTCCGGCAGAGATTTGTAGAAGTCATAGTTGATGGAGATAGCGGTGGCGTCATAGACCGCGTTTACATCGGTGATATAGCTCTGTACCTCATCGTAGTTACCGGTGGAAGCGATCAACGCCGGGTTCACCTGGCCGTCAATGGTGCGCTGCTGCATGGCGGTGAACAGCTCAGAGAAGGCCATCGGAATGGGGTTGGCGCCCATCTGGGTGTAGGTCTCCAAAAGGATGTCATTTTCCTGGGTGCGGATTTTCAGACCCTTCATATCCTCCGGCGTGCGGATCTCTCGGGAAGAATTTGTCACGGCCTGCCAGCCATTTTCAAAGTACACCAGCGGATAGATGCCGGTCTCCTCGGCGATCTCCAGAGACAGGGCCTTTCCGGTCTCGCTGTTGAGGAAGTTCTGCACTGCCTCGCGGCTGTTGAACAGGTAGGGAAGCTGCATGAATTTGAACTTGTCGGTGAAATTGGCCAGCACTACCGCGCCGCCTTCGGCCATCTGGATATTTCCCTGCTGGCACTG
>JAHZEE010000071.1 GCA_019421975.1 Clostridiales bacterium
GCGCGCTCTCGGAGCGGGGCGTCTGCGTCTCCGGCAGCTCCGCCTGTTCTCCCGATGGCGCCCCCTCCCGGGCAGCATGTGCTCTGTGTCAGGACCGGAGACGCGCCCTCTGCGCCTGGCGGGTCAGCCTGAGCCACTTGACCACGGCGTCCGATATTCAGGGCTTCCTCGCTGCGTTTGAAATCTGCTACCGGGATCTGGCCGCCGCAGATGTGTAGAGACATAAAGGGGCGGGCGGCTGGTATATACCAGCCGCCCGCCCCGTCCTTGATTTGGCAGAATCAGCTTCTGCTCTTCTGCTAGCCAAAGACCGCCATCAGGAAACCCGCCGCCACAGCAGAGCCAATCACGCCCGCCACATTGGGGCCCATGGCGTGCATGAGCAGGAAATTCTGGGGATTTGCACGCTGCCCCTCCTTCTGGCTGACCCGCGCCGCCATGGGGACGGCCGAGACGCCCGCGGAGCCGATCAGCGGGTTGATCTTCCCGCCGGAGAGCTTATACATGAGCTTTCCAAGCAGCAGGCCGCCCACTGTTGAAAACGCAAAGGCCACCAGCCCCAGCGCCACAATGGCCAGGGTCTGCAGCTGCAGGAAATTTTCCGCCACCGTTGTCGCGCCCACGGACAGGCTCAGAAAAATGGTGACAATATTCATGAGGGCATTTTGCGCCGTGTCCGACAGCCGGTCCACCACGCCGCACCCCCGCAGCAGATTTCCCAGCATCAGGCATCCAATCAGAGGCGCGGTGGCCGGCAGCAGCAGAATGACAAACACCGCCACCAGGATGGGGAACACAATCTTCTCCCGCTTGGAGACCGGCCGCAGCTGCTCCATCACGACAGCCCGCTCCTTTTCCGTGGTCATCGCCCGCATGATCGGCGGCTGAATCATCGGGATCAGCGCCATGTAGGAATAGGCGGAGATCGCGATGGGCCCCAGCAGCGCCGGCGCCAGCATTCCGGTCAGCCAGATGGCCGTCGGGCCGTCCGCGCCGCCCACAATGCCGATCGAGGCCGCCGCCGGGCCGTCAAAGCCCAGGACGATGGCCAGCAAAAACGCCAGATAGACGCCCAGCTGTGCGGCCGACCCCAACAGCAGGCTCTTGGGATTCGCCAGCAGGGGGCCAAAGTCTGTCATGGCGCCCACCCCCAGGAAGATGAGCGACGGATACAGCCCCGACTTCACGCCGATGTACAGAAGATCCAGCAGGCCGCCCTCTGTGAGGACTGCCCCATAGCCCTTCTGCCCCGCAATGATCTCCTCCCAAAGCTCTGGGTGGTAGAGCCCCGCGCCGGGCAGGTTGGTGAGCAGCATGCCAAAGGCGATTCCCACCAGCAGCAGCGGTTCAAACTTCTTGCCGATCCCCAGGTACAGCAGTACGCAGGCCCGGGCAATCATGATGAGATTCTTCCAGCTCACCAGCGCGGCAAAGCCGGAGGTCTGCACAATCTCTTCCAGAACATTTAAAATGGATTCCATAGGCGCCTCCCGTCAGGACAGCACCAGCAGCGGCGCGCCGGTGTCCACGGTCTTGCCCTGAACCGCCACAATCTGCGCCACCGTGCCGTCGCGGGGGGCCACGATCTCATTTTCCATCTTCATGGCCTCCAGCGTCAGCAGCACCTGTCCCGCCTGCACCCTCTGGCCCGGCTTTACTGTGATCTGCAGAATATTGCCGGGCATCGGGGCCTTGACCACCTCGCCGGCAGCCAGGCTGGGCCCGCTCTGTGCCGGCGCCGCCGGCTGGGGCGCCGCAGAAAGAACAGGCTGGCTGGCCTCATAGGTATCCAGCAGCACCGCCTCGCCGTCCGCCACCTCGACCTCATAGATCTTTCCATTGAGCGTCACACGATAAATCACTCCGCCACCTCCCGAATGGACACAAATCGAATTTCATTGAGCGGCTTGCCCATCTCGTCTGCCACAATGGCCATGAGCATCGCCGCCGTCTGGTCCGGCACATCCTGCAGCTGGACCTGGCCGGCGCTGCCGGGCGCCACGGCCGGCTGCGCCTCCGGTGCGGGCGGCTGCTTTTGATTGCGCCGCGCAATGCGCGCCATCACGCCGATGACCAGCATCAAAATCCAGAGCATCAAAAACACGATGGCCATGCCGAATAGGGCGTATCCGATGCCGGCAAGGATTGAGGTGTCCGACGCAAATGGATGAAACAGTCCGTCCATTATTCCGCCTCCACTCTCTCAATGGTGTAGCGCACCGTGCGCAGCTGCCGTTCCTTCCGCTGCCGCAGAAATTTTTCCGCAATCTCCGGGAAGGCCAGATAGCTGAGCACATCCTCCTCCGACTCTGCCAGATCTCCCAGCTTCTTTTTTGCCTCCTCCAGCTGCGGCGGCAGCGTGTCGGCATATCGTCCCGCCATGGGCGGCTCGTCCCCCAGGATGATTTTACGGATCTCCGGATCAATGGGCGCGGGCGTCCTGCCGTATTCCCCGCGGCAATAGGCCCGGATCTCCCTGCCCACATTCTGATACCGCTTGCCGGCCAGCACATTTTGTACCGCCTGGGTGCCGACCATCTGACTCGTGGGCGTCACCAGAGGCGGATAGCCCATGTCCTTACGCACCCTGGGCGTCTCGGCCAGCACCTCCTCCAGCCGGTCCAGCGCGTGCATGGCTGTGAGCTGGGAGATGAGGTTGGAGAGCATGCCGCCCGGAATCTGGTAGATCAGGCACTGGGGATCCGTGGCCATGGAGAGCGGGTTCAGCGTGCCGTTTTTCAGAAATTCCGCCCGGACAGGCTTAAAGAAGTCCGCAATCTCCTTGAGCGTCTCATCCCGGAGCGCCACCTCACAGCCCATCTCCCGCAGTGCGTAGGCCAGGGTCTCCGTGGCCGGCTGTGACGCACCGCCGGAAAACGGCGAAATGGCCGTGTCAATCACATCCGCCCCGGCCTCCACCGCCTTGAGATAGGTCATAAAGGCCAGGCCCGTGGTGGCGTGGGTGTGGACCACAATGGGCAGGTCCACCGCGTCCTTGAGCGCCGAGACCAGCTCATAGGCCGACTTCGGCCCAAGGATCCCCGCCATGTCCTTGATGCAGATCGACGAGGCGCCCATCCGCTGCATCTGTTTTGCCAGCTCCACATCGTCTTTCAGGGTGTGCACCGGGCTTGTGGTATAGGCGATGGCGCCAGAGGCCTCCGCGCCGCAGGCCACCGTCTCCTCCATGGCCACACGCAGGTTCTCCACATCATTGAGCGCATCAAAGATGCGGATGATGTCGATGCCGTTTTTGACGGCACATCGGATAAAGGCCCGGACCACCTCGTCCGGGTAGTGGTGGTACCCCAGCACATTTTGTCCCCGCAGCAGCATCTGCAGCTTCGTCTGCTTCATCTGCGCGCGAATCCTTCTCAGCCGCTCCCAGGGATCCTCCTGCAGATAGCGCAGGCAGACATCAAAGGTCGCGCCGCCCCAGCATTCCACCGAATAAAACCCGGCCTGATCCATGGTCTGCAGGATCGGCGCAAACTGTGAAAACCCCAATCGCGTCGCCACCAGCGACTGATTGGCATCCCGCAGGACCGTCTCTGTAAATTGAATTGCCATCGCGACACCTCCAACTTCAATTTTTCTATATCATACCATAGTTTCCCAAAAATTTAAACCTTTTGCACAATTTTCCATTGCAAAATCCATCGTTTTTTGTAGAATCAACCACTCAGCTGCCAGGCGCCGAAAATATAAGAAATCCGTCCAAACCACTTGACAAAAATTTCTTCCTATGATAGTATTTTAAGGCTGACAATATCGGCACCTGACGCGGGTGTAGCACAACGGCTAGGGCACCAGCCTTCCAAGCTGGGGACGGGGGTTCGATTCCCCTCACCCGCTCCACACATGCGCCAATAGCTCAGCTGGATAGAGCAATTGCCTTCTAAGCAATAGGCCAGGGGTTCGAGTCCCTTTTGGCGCGCCAAATATGGTGGGTATAGCTCAGTTGGTTAGAGCGCCAGATTGTGGCTCTGGAGGCCGTCGGTTCGAATCCGATCATCCACCCCATTCTTTTTTACGCCCTTCTGGCGGCTTCCTCCGCAATACAGGGGTGTCGCCAAGCGGTAAGGCACGGGACTTTGACTCCCGCATCGGTGGTTCGACTCCACCCATCCCTGCCACTATGACCCGCTAGCTCAGTTGGCAGAGCAATTGCCTTTTAAGCAATGGGTCTGGAGTTCGAATCTCCAGCGGGTCACCAAATATCACGACAGGTCGCAGCGCTGCGGCCTGTTTTTTGTTTTTTGAATCCGATTTCTTTTTAAAGAATGTATTATAATGTTGATGCCCCGCACAGCTGCAAGGCTGTGCGGGGCATTTTTCATCTTACCTGCCGCCTCTGGACCATCTCCAGAAAATGCTGATGGATCGTCACGCAGTGGGACAACTCCGGGTGAAATGCGGTCACCAGCTGCCCCGCCTGCTGCGCTGCCACGATCTGCCCCCGCGCGCGGGCCAGGATCTGGAGCGCCGGGCCGGCCGAGAGAATCTGCGGCGCGCGGATAAAGGTCATCGGAATCTGTTTTCCGTCGAACGCCTCTTCTGTGTAAAAGCTGCTCAGCTGCCTGCCATAGGCGTTTCGCCGAACCGCCAGATCCATTGTGCCGAAGCACGGCGTGCCGCCCTCTACGGAGCTTGCCAGCAGGATCAGCCCGGCACAGGTGCCGAAGACCGGCAGGCCGCCCAGAATCCGCTGCCGCAGCGGCTCAAACAGCTCCAGTTCCTGCAGCAGCTTCCGCATCGCCGTGCTCTCCCCGCCCGGCAGAATCAGGCCGTCCAGTGTGCGCTCCAGATCCCTGGGCTGCCGGATCTCAAAATGCGCCGCGCCCAGGCGGTCCAGCATCGCCGCGTGCTCTGCGAATGCGCCCTGCAGGGCCAAAATGCCAATGTTCATCTCACTTGCCCCGCTCCGCCATCAGCAGGGCGATCTCATCCTCATTGATCCCCACCATGGCCTCGCCCAAGTCGGCGGAGAGCTCGGCCAGCAGCCCGGCATCCTCATAGTTGGACACCGCCTGCACAATGGCGGCGGCGCGCTTGGCCGGATTTCCGGATTTAAAAATACCGGAGCCCACAAAGACGCCCTCTGCCCCCAGCTGCATCATGAGCGCGGCATCCGCCGGGGTCGCCACGCCGCCCGCGGCAAAGTTCACCACCGGCAGGCGGCCGGTTTCATGCACAGAGCGCAGCAGCTCCGCCGGCACCTGCAGCTGCTTTGCCGCCTCAAACAGCTCATCATCCCGCAGGTTCTGCACGCGGCGGATCTCCGCGTTCATGGCCCGCATGTGCCGCACGGCCTGCACCACATCGCCCGTACCGGGCTCGCCCTTGGTTCGAATCATCGAAGCGCCCTCCGCAATCCGGCGCAGCGCCTCCCCCAGATCCCTGGCGCCGCAGACAAAGGGTACGCGGAACCGGGTCTTGTCGATGTGGTGGACATCGTCTGCCGGAGAGAGGACCTCACTCTCGTCGATATAGTCGATCTCAATGGCCTCCAGGATCTGCGCCTCCACAAAGTGCCCGATTCTGCACTTTGCCATGACCGGGATCGACACCGTCTGCTGAATCTCCCGAATCATCTTCGGGTCGCTCATTCTGGCCACACCGCCGGCGGCCCGGATGTCTGCCGGAATCCGCTCCAGCGCCATCACCGCACAGGCCCCCGCCTGCTCGGCAATCCGCGCCTGCTCCGGCGTTGTCACATCCATGATGACGCCGCCCTTCAGCATCTGGGCAAGCTCGCAGTTCAGCTCATATCTGGTTTTTTCCATGATGAATCACCTCAATTGGTTTCGTATGGCTCCTATTATACTCACATCTGATCCTATGGAAATATCCAGATTTAAATTAAATTATAATGCCAGATCTGTGTATCAAAAAACGAGCGGCAAGCCGCTCGTTTTTAAAGGAACTCAGAGATAGGGGTTCAGCACCCTGGTCACAAACATCTTGCCAATGGAGCGGCTCACCATCCAGCTTCCGGTGTGCTCGGAGAGCTCCGTCTCCTCTGCCGCCTGCGCCGCCTCCATGGCCACGCACATGCCGGACACATCCAGGTCCGCGTTTTCATACAGCCACACCAGCAGCGCAACCGCCTGCTCACAGCTCATCTGCCCCTCCGGAGCAGCCGCACTCACCGGTACCAGCAGACCCTCCGCCGTGAGAACCACCTCGTCCGTGTCCGCATCCGCCACAATCTGCGGGAACGCCGCAGCATCCCGGCCCGTCATTGCGGCATAGGCATCTGCCAGTGCGTCGGAGGCCTCCTGCCAGCTCAGCGTCTGATCCGCCGCCAGATCCTCGGGCAGTTCTACATCCATCTCAGCGGCAGCCGCAATCATCTCGTAGAGTGTCCCTGCCTCCATGCCCCGCTGGAATCCGTCGCCAATGGCTGCGATTCCCAGCTCCGATGCCTGTTCCATGGGCTCCTGCGCCCAGTCGCTCATGCGGTCCTGTTCCGGGATATTCGCCTCCGGCACACCGTCGGCACACTTCAGCGTATAGGCCACATAGCAGGAGCTGGGCCATTCGATCTTGCGGTCCACGCCCGCCTGGCCATTCCAGCGCCAGTTCTGCTCAATGACTGTGATCAGATCGTCCTTTTCGTTGTACGCCTCTACCATTGCCCAGTGGTTGTAGCTGGTGCCGCGCGCAGCGCCGCTTCCAAAGAGGATATCCCCTGTCTTGGGATCGTCGGTCGGCTCGAACCAATATGTATCACTGTTGCGGACCTGGGGACCGCTGGCCGGGCTGAGCACCACCTCCAGGCCATAGACCTGTTCATAATAGCGCTCGACAAACTCCGTGCAGTACAGGGTAGGGCCGCTGAGATTATATCTCGCCTCGACGCCGTTGAGGGTATCCGCCACGAAGCCGTCTTCGGTGATCTTCAAATAATCAATGTCAACGATCTTCTCAGATGCAGCTGCCTGCAGGCCGGCGCCCAGAATCGCAGCACAGCAGCCCACAGCCAATATCCGTCTGACAAACTGCATTGGCATTCGCTCCTTCTTCAATTGAATGTCCCTATTGTAAAACATTGTTACCCATTTGTCAATCATTTTGTTTCCATTTTGTAATCATCTGGGGATTCCAGCGCCAAAGCCGGCAAATTTTGAAAAAAGGCTGGCAATTCCGGGCGGTAATCGGTATACTGATTGTTACCAATCCAAATCAGAGGAGGTCTCTGCCTTGACGAACTATCTTCACCCCGCAATGGACCTGCAGTCCATCGGCGCCATCAGCTCCTTGGGCCTGGCCCACATCGGAGATGCGGTCTATGAGCTGTTGGTGCGAACTTGGCTGTGTACCCACGGCAAGGTCACCTCCCACACGCTACACCGGGCGACAGTACAGTTCGTCAGCGCGCCTGCGCAGGCCGCCATGCTGGAGCGGCTTTTGCCGAAGCTCACACCGGAGGAGATTGCCCTGTACCGGCGCGGCCGCAACACGCGGCTCAACACCATTCCCAAGCACGCAACACACGAGCAGTACGCCAAGGCCACCGGCCTGGAGACGCTGTTCGGCGCGCTGTATCTGTCCGGGCAGACCGAGCGCATCAACACGCTGTTCACCTGGATCATGGAGGATCTCAATGCCATTTGACGCTGTATTTCTCCGCGCCGTCACACAGGAGCTGCAGAGCGCCTGCGGGGCGCGGATTGACAAAATCCATCAGCCGGAGCGGGACACGCTGATGTTCCATCTCCGCTCCTTTTCCGGCAGCCGGCGATTGCTGATGACCGCCAGCCCCAACCGTGCGCGGGTTCATTTCACTGAGGCCGCCAGCGAAAATCCCCAGCAGCCGCCCATGTTCTGTATGCTGCTGCGCAAGCATCTGAGCGGCGCGCGGATTGTCTCCATTGTCCAGACGCCCGCCGAGCGCATACTGGACTTCACACTGGAGGCGGTCGACGAGATGGGCGAGACCGTCACCCGCCACCTGATTCTCGAGCTCATGGGCCGCAACTCCAATCTCATTCTCACCGGCGCCGACGGCCGGATTCTCGACTGCATGCGGCGGGTGGACTTTGAGATGTCCGCCCAGCGTCAGGTGCTTCCGGGGCTCTTTTACCGCACACCGCCACGG
>JAHZEE010000072.1 GCA_019421975.1 Clostridiales bacterium
GGTTTCCCCACAGCTCCAGCAGTGTGCTTCTGCTCTCACGGTCCGCGCGCTCGTAGTCCTCGAACATATCCCTTGTCCACACAGCCCGCTCTGCCCTGGGCCGCTGCGCCCAGGTGCGCTGCTGCATCCTGCAATAGTAGGCGATCGCCAGCGCCATCACGCAGTCGTCGTGGGCCCCCTCGGCCGCCTCGGCGCGCATGGACTCCGTCCTGATAAAGCTCAGCATCTCGTCAATGGTCGTCGGATCGTTGAGGCACGCCGTGTGCTCCCGCACCACGGCCACCAGATTTGCAATGGCCGCCGGCCGCGTCAGGCTGGTGGTGCGGAATCCGAAGTGATTGCCCACCCGGTGCGCCGCGTCGTCCTCCACCTCCCGCATGTAAAAGCGGGGATAGCCCAGCCGCTCCAGCTCCTTCTGCGGATAGGTGGAGTAGTTGACCTCCACCGCGATCAGCGCCCTGTTGTAGTACATGCCCAGGCAGTACATCTGCCTGGCGTACAGATCCTCGTCAAAGGTGTGCCGCAGCACCGCCGCCTGCTCCCCGGTGGTGTTGTCGATGACCTGGCCCACAAACTGGTCGGAGCCCTCCCCGGCGGTGTCGCCGCCGATCACATAGGGGCAGCCCTCCCTGGGCGCCTGATAGATCCGGATGAACCCGCCCGGATCCTCCACCCAGCGGATGTTCGTGATCCGCAGCCCGTCGTAGTCATAGGCAAACTGCCCCACCTGCCGCGGTCCGGTCAGCTCCCGCAGCCGCGAGAGCAGCCGCGGCGCGTCAAAGACCGTCCGGCCCGTGACGCCCCACTGGCCCAGGCAGTAGACGGTGTAGTAATAGGGATCCGTGTCCCGGTACGCCTCCAAAACCCGCTTGGCCGCGTCGTCCAGAAAGCGGTTGTCGCGGTAGGTGGAGTGGTGGACCCGGGCGTCCGGATCGGTCCGGTCGAAGAACCGCCGCTTGAGCCAGTGGTTGACGGAGATGGGGTTGAAGGACAGGATGATCTGCTTGTAAAAGGGCGTCTGGCCGCGCAGGCGGATGTCCAGCTGGTTGAAGTCCCGCTCCGCCAGCTCCGAGGCCTCCTCGATCCAGATGCCGGTGATGTTGTAGATGGACTTGAGCTTCTCCACATCGTCCAGCCCCGCAAACAGGATCTCGGAGCCGTTTTGGAACCGGATCTGCAGATTGCTGCGGCTGATCTGCGCCAGCTGTCCGGGGTAGAATGCCTGGGCCTGGCTGCACAGCTGGCCGAAGCAGGACTCCTGCAGGGTCCTGGCCACCTTGCGGCAGACCAGGTACCGGTGGCCCGCCTCCGCGGCGCACCGCTCTAGCACCTTGCGCCCGGCAAAGATGGACTTGCCCGACCCGCCGCCGCCCATCAGCACGAGATAGCGGTGCGTATCTGCAAACAGCGGCAGAAACGCCGCGTTGCTGCTCTCGCGCAGCTGCAGATACCACTGCGCCGCCGTCGCCAATCTGTCCAGTTCCATCGGCTATCCAGGCTCCCCCTGGGCATTTGCGTCGCCGGAGAGGCGTCCGTCCTCCCGTACCGCCTGCTCCGCCTGCCGGATGAGCTGCAGCTTTTCCTCCAGGCTCATGTTGGCCGCCAGGCACTCCCGCGTCGCGTCCCCCAGCTCCACCTCCTGGCACTCCCGCCAGCCGCACCAGCCGAAATTGTTCGCCAGGGCAAACCGGGCGCCGGCCGCATTTTTCCCGTTCAGCTGCTCAATCCAGTACGCCTCGATCCGCAGCCGGACGCCCTCCACCGTCCCGCGCATGCTCTCATCGCGCCCATAGGCCTCCAGCGTCGTCTTGCTGATGCCCAGCGCGAGGCAGAGCCCGGCAAAGCTGGGCGTCTGGGTGTAGACCGGCGCGCGCATGGGCTCGCCCGCGTCGTTGCAGGCCGCCACCGGCTGTGTCTCCGGCCGTCCGGCCCGGGTGTAGGCGCCCGTCGGCAGCTCCTCGTAGACCGGCGCCATGCGGCAGATGCTGCGGAAGTACCGCTCCACCCCCTGCTGCAGCTGCCGGTTGTTGTATTTTTTTGCTCTTCCCATCCAATTTCCTCCGATTTCTCTCATGATTCTTCGCTGCGGTACCACGCCTCATAGAACTGCTTTCTGCGGTTGTAGAGCACCGAGGGGCTGACATGGCATTTGAGCGCGATGGCCTGCACGGACTCGCTGGTCGTCAAAAGCAGAAACAGCGCCATGTCGTACAGCCCGCCGTATTCGGTGCAGAGCCGCAGAATCTTGTCCTGCACAGCCTGCGGCTGCAGGGAAAAGGTGCGGCAGGTGAAATAGATAAACCCCTGCTGCTCATAGCTCAGGCGAATGCTGCGCATTTTCTTCACGGCTGCTCCTCCCCCGGCTTTGGCGGAAGGCGTCCGGTGCTGTGGACATAGCCCATCAGCCTGCCGTAGCTCATGTGGTACGCGCGCTCTGCCAGCGCCGCCACCTCTGACAGACTCATCCCCCGCAGCGCCGCCTCCGCGCCCCGGTTGCCGATGCGCCGCAGCTGTTCCATCCGTTGTTGTTTCGTCATCTGTAAGCTCTCACCTCCGCCCGCAGGGCCGATCAGGGAGCGGCGTCCGGCCCGCAGCCGACGCTCGGCCGCAGCCGCCAGTTCTGTTTTCCGTCCAGCTGCAGATAATATTGCCGCGACCGCTCATAGATTCTCGATCCGACCGCCTCGTCCAGCTCCAGGACCCGATCCAGCCCGCCCTCCATGGACAGAATGGTCAAAAGCCCGGCGTCGTTGTAGCGGCAGTTGAGCAGCTCAAAGGCCAGGTTGACATCCCCCGTCGTGGGGGCCTGTCCCTTGCCGGTCTTGAACAGATCGTCGATGTACAGAACCCGCACCGTCTTGAACGGCGCGAGCAGCCGCTCATAGGCGTCCGCATCGGCCACCAGCGCCTTGGCCTGCACGGCAAACTGCCGCCACATCATGTACCGCACCGGCAGTCCCCGCTCCATCAGCAGGCTGCACAGCGCCGTGCAGAGATGGGTCTTTCCCGCCCCCACGGTTCCGGCCATCACAAACCAGCCGGCGCGCTCTTCGGCATACCGGTAGGCAAGCTCCCTGGCCCTTTCCTGCCACGGCTCCGGCGTCTGCCAGTTCTGGAAGGTGTAACGGTCCAGAAGCTCGGCCAGGCCGGAGCGTTTCATCCGCTCCAGACTGCGCCGCTGCTCCATGCAGCTGCACTCGGCGACATACCGCCGCCCCGTCTCGTCGACCCGGTGGAAGTACCCCCGGTTGAGGCACGCCGGGCAGTCCACGCCCGTCAGCTCTCCCCGCGCCTGGTTACAGAGCCGTACCATCTCCCGCTCCCGCTCCAACATCGTCAAGGGCGGATTGGAGTCGGTATGCTGCAGCAGGCGTTCGCGGATTGCCTGCGGCGGACTCACCTGTTCCATGCTTCTCTCCTCTCCAGCCGTCGGGCACATAGACCGACAGCCACCCATGTAAAATCGCCTCGTTCAGCAGCTCAATCTGCGACTGCGGCTGCGGGGCGAGCGACGCGAGCTTCTGACAGAGCTGCGCCCTGGCCCGGTCTGTCATGGGCCGCCCGCGTGTTCTCCGCATGGCCTCAAAGTCGCGCAGCGCCAGCAGCAGCGCCGTATTTTCCGCCGCGTAGTCCTCAAAGACGCCGCTTTGAGAATCCGTAGGATTCTTTTCCAAAGGGTCTTTCGTCTTTGCTCTTTTTATGCGGCCCTGTTTTGGCTCCGTTTTTGGTTCCGTTTGGAGCGCTCTTGCGTCCCGCACCACCAGCTTGTACTGTCCGGGCACGCCCTTTTTTCCCCTGCGGTACTCCAGAAATCCGGCCTCCCGCAGCTTTTCCCGCGCCCGAAGCAGCGCCTCCTTGGAGCCGACCCCCCCCACCCTCATCAGCCGAGACCCACTCGGCCCAGCCGCAGCGATTGAAGACATCCAGCAGCCTAAAGTACAGCAGCTGCGATGCCGCCGGTAAGTAGTGATTCTCAAGCCATCTGTGGAAGGCGTTGAGATAGTCGATGTAGCTCACACACATTTCTCCTCCCCCGTACGATCAAAAGGCTCCCCCTCGAGGGGGAGCTGGCGCGGCGAAGCCGCGACTGAGAGGGGGCCTTCCCCACATCCCAACCGACGGCAGCCTCACCCCCCATCCTCCAGCCAAAGGACAAAGTCCTCCAGGGCGATCTCGTCGTCCGCCACCCAGCTCCGAACCGCCGCCTCCCCCGCAGCATATGCGGCATAAAACGCCGGCAGCGCACCCCGCGCCCGCGCATACGCCGCAGCCCGCTGCGGCGTGATGGCCGCCATGGCGCAGCGGCGGCACAGGGGCCCATACAGCTCGTCGTGCCGCACCCAACGCCCGCAGCCGACGCTCGGCCCGCAGCCAACGCACCGCTGCGCCAGCACCGCGCCGCCCCCGCACCATGGGCAGCCGCACCGCGTCTCCCCGTGCGGCTCAGTCCAGAGGTGCGGCGAATCAAACACCGCGCCGCACTCCACGCACTGATACATGCTAGGAGTCGTAGTGGGTGCTCACAGCCAGCGCCGCGCCGGCCGTACCCCAGGCAAAGAAGCCGGCCACAGTCTGGCCGCAGAGGCTCAGTGCAATCCCGCAGCACGCGGCAAGCACCATGACGAGAAAGGACAGAATCTGTTTTTCCGCCCTGGACACATACCTGCGCCGCCGGAGCCTTTTCCGGCGCTCGGCCTGCAGCTGCTGTTCGAGCCGCTCCAGATTCCGGCGCGTCTCATGGTTGAGGTTGACCAGCGTCTGCTCTGTCTGATCGATCTGTAAATGGTTCACAGCTTGTTCTCCCTCCGATCCTTTCATGTCCTGTTTATTGGACTCAATCTGTGGTATTCTGATCCTGTTCCGGCAGGTCCAGGATGCCGCGGATCGCCTGGACAATCCTGGGCGTGGAGAGCTTCCCGGTCTGAATTTTGTTCAAATAGGAGTCGTCAAAATACAGCCCGGTCCGCTCCCGGACCTGCCCGATCAGCCAGGTCTGCGGCCGGTCCAGATCAATCAGCCGCTTTTTGACCGCTTTTCCAAATTCCGTTGTCATATTTCACCCGCCTTTTCCGCGCCCCGGCCGTTTCCACAGCCCGGCGCCGCGCCGTTGACATTTACGGATTTTTGTAATATACTCGGGTTGTAATCAGGAGAATATTATAGATTTCCGTATGTCTTGTCCTAATATTACTACTTTTTTCCGTATTAGTCAAGCCATTTGTTACGGTTTTCTATATTTCACCGATCTGAACAAATGGGGAGACGAAATCATGTCAGAATTGTATGATACCATCCAGGCACTGTGCCAGGCGCGCGGCATTTCCGGCTATCATATGTGTAAGGAGCTGGGGATCCAGCCGAGCGTTCTCACGGATTTAAAGATGGGGCGGCAAAAGAGCCTGTCTGCAAAAAACGCCGATAAAATTGCCTCCTACTTTGCGGTGAGCGTCGGCTATCTGCTGGGCACGCAGCCGGACCCTTCGGATGCGGCTGCGCCCGGCGTGCGGCGGCTCAGCGACGACGAGATCAAATTCGCCCTGTTTGGAGATGCGGAGATTGACGACGCGCTCATGCAGAGCGTGCGGGAATTTGCGGCCTTTGCAAAGGCGAACTGGGAGAAAAAAGAGAAGCAAGAAGGCAAGTGATGCAAATTGGTACCTCTGAGTGAACTCTATACCTTTGCCGACGCCATGTCCTATGACCTGTACTGGATCCGCAGCGGGGATGCGAGGATCTGCAGCATGTCTGTGACAGACGGGCAGCATTGCGCCATCATGCTGGATCCGACCTGTCTGCAGCAGGCGTCGCAGGAGCGCCGGACCCTGGCGCACGAGCTGGGCCACTGCTGCACCGGCTCTTTTTACAATCAGTACGCCGCGCGGGATCTGCGGCAGAAGCATGAGAACCGGGCGGACAAATGGGCCATTGGGCGGCTGATTCCCCGGGACGAGCTGGAGCGTGCGGTCGAGGCCGGCAATACGGAGCTTTGGCAGCTGGCCGAGCACTTCGGCGTGCCGGAGGAATTTATGAAAAAGGCCGTCTGCTGGTACCGCCACGGCAATCTGGCCTCCGATCTCTACGACTGATTCAAAAAAAAGACATCTGCCTTTGGCAGATGTCTTTCTCTTTGCCCATGCCCCGCGGTGCATCCATGCGCATCGTCCGTCCTGTGGAACGCCCTTTTCAACTTGTGAGATTTCAAACTGCCTCTACCCATAGCTTCCGATCGGCCCAAAATTGCACGCCGCTGTGCACCCTCCTCAAAAATTTTTTGTAAGCGCTGGAATCCATTCTTCGGCCGCAGCCATGGGCCCCCAGACCAAGCACACGGTTTACAGCAGCTCCCCATATTCTCTAATATACAGCTTTTTCATCACAGTGGCCAGCGTCATATAGCCGAGGATGGTCAGCGCCAGCCAGGCGAAGTAGGCTGCGGGCAGCGGCGCAAAGCCGAGGATCCGTCCCAGCCCTGTGAAGGGGATCACCGTCACGAGCGCGATGCCCGTAAAGCTCAGCAGCGTCACCGGTGCGGCGGCCCGGCTCTGGAGGAAGGGGAGCTTGGGCGTGCGGATCATGTGGATGACCAGGGTCTGGCTCCACATGGACTCCACGAACCACCCGGCCTGGAACACGGCGATATACAGCGCCTGCGCGGCCGGATCGGTGAGCTGGTGGAACAGCATACCGCCGGACACCATGGGGCAGATGATAAAGTACATCAAAAGATAGGTGGTGATGTCGAACACAGAGCTGGTGGGGCCGATCCACAGCATGAACTTGCTGACCGAGGCGGCCTCCCAGGTGCGGGGCTTCTCCAGGAACTCCCGGTCCACATTGTCCCAGGGAATGGCGGTGCAGCTGAGGTCGTAGATGAGATTGAGCAGGATGAGATGGATGCTCATCATGGGCAGGAAGGGCAGGAACGCCGAGGCCGCCAGCACGGAGAACATATTGCCGAAGTTGGAGGAGGCCGTCATCTTGATGTATTTGATCATGTTGGCATAGGTCCTGCGCCCCTCGATGATGCCCTCCTCCAGCACCATCAGGTCCTTTTCCAGCAGGATGATATCGGCCGACTCCTTGGCCACATCCACGGCGGTGTCCACCGAGATGCCGATGTCGGCGGACTTCATGGCCGCCGCGTCGTTGATCCCGTCGCCCAGAAAGCCCACGGTGTGCCCGGCAGCCCGGAGGACTGTGACGATCCTGGCCTTCTGGTCGGGGGTCAGCTTGGCAAACACATCGGTGGTCTCCGCCGCCCTCGCCAGGTCGCGGTCGTTCATCCGCTCCAGGTCGGAACCCAGCAGCATATTCCGGACCCGCAGGCCCACCTGCCTGCAGATGGTGCCGGTCACCTTCTCGTTGTCTCCAGTCAGGATCTTGGTGGTCACGCCGTGGGTACGGAGGGTGCGGAGGGCCTCTGCCGTGGATTGCTTGGGGGGATCGAGAAAGGCCAGGTAGCCGAGCAGCACCATGTCCTGCTCATCGCGCACGCCGAACGCGCCGACGGGAGAGGGACTGTGCTTCTGCGCCAGGGCCAGGACGCGGAAGCCCCTGTCGTTCAGCTCGTCCACCGTCTTCAGAATGCGGCGGCGGAGCTCATCGGTCAGAGGGGATACCCGGCCGTCGCACTCGGCGAAGGAACAGACGCAGAGCATCTCCTCCACAGCGCCCTTGGTCACCATCTGGGTCTTTCCGGTCCTGTCCCTGACCACCGTGGTCAGGCGGCGGCGGGTGAAATCAAAGGGGATCTCGTCCACCTTGACATAGTGCTCCGAGAGGTCTGTCAGCTGCGGATTTTCCGCCTCCTGGGCCTCCGTCTTCTGGATGATGGCCAGATCCATCAGGTTTTTGTAGCCGGTCTGGAAATAGCTGTTCAGATAGGCGTGGCGCAGGACCCGGGGGTCGTCCTCGCCGTTGACATTCAGGTGATACTCCAGCACCACCCTGTCCTGGGTCAGCGTCCCTGTCTTATCCGTGCAGAGGATATCGATGGCGCCGAAATTCTGAATGGAGTTCAGATTTTTTACAATGGTCTTCT
>JAHZEE010000073.1 GCA_019421975.1 Clostridiales bacterium
AGCCACAGCAGCTGTTGTTGTTGCCGCCCCAGAGGACGATGATGATGATCAGAATGATGATCCACCACCAGCTGTTACCGTATGCAAAAATGCCGGAATTGCAAGACATAATCCGAACCTCCTGATAAAATTTGGAGCAGCTTCTTGCGGCTCTCATTCCATGATATTCAGAAGGAGGAATTTGGTGAAAGGTCATCGGATCCGACTGCCAATTATTTTGCAGACGGCCTGGTCAAAGGATTCCAGTGGGACGGTGTAGTCTGCGATCAGATTCTGGATCAGGGTTCGGCCCGTGGTCTGGTCGATGCCATACAGACCATAGTAGGACAGGTAGACCAGCCGGGCGCGGTGAAATGCACCAGAGGCGAGGGTGTCGATCTCCGCCTTGGAAAAGAGCTCCTTGGTCACACAGTCGGTCAAAACCGTGCTGTAGCTGAAATCTGTGCCCTCTGTATAGTGCAGCGCACGCATCAGCATGGTGAGATAGTGCTGGGCTGTGATGGGCGCCTCCGGAGAAAAGACCATCTGATAGGCAGAGCTGCCGTTGGTCAGACCTGCGTCATAGGCATAGGCAATGTACCGGTAGGCCCAGTGGCTCTGGGGAACATCGGTAAATGGATGTGTCCCTGTATAGGCGAGGGCCTCCTCCTCCAACCCCATGATCCGAAGAAACATCACAAGGCCCTGGGCCCGGGTGGAGGTGTGCTCCAGGGAAAAGCTGGAGCCGGTGCCCTGGAACAGCCCCATGGTCTGCAGCGCTATGGCCAGAGCGCCATAGTCCGTCTGCGCAGAGGCGGCCAGGGCGTACACCCCGTTGAGCCAGACCTCGGCCGTCTCAGAGGTGATCACCACGCCGCCCTTGGGCGCATCATTTTTCATATACAGAGTCTGGGCCGCCAGGGTACTGTCGCGCGCGACCTGCTCGCCGGCAGTGATGTTGACCAGGTCGGCGCAGTCCGTTTTGGCCGCGCCGGAGAGCAGCAGGAGCTGGGCGCCGGGCAGGAGGGTCAATTGGTCGCCCTGCTTGAGCAGCAGCGTTTGGCCGGCAGCGGCGCGGTTTCCGGTATCCTTCTGTGCGAGCTGGAGCCGGTGGTCCCCCACCGCCTCTGTGAGGGCCAGGAGCTTTTTGCCGTATACGGCGTTCATGGCGCGGATGGCTGCGTCGTTGACAGAGGCCTTCAGCTCAGCTGCAGCCACCTGATCCAGATAGCTCTTGGCCAGAACCGGATCCGTCTGGTCTGCAGCGCCGCGGGTGGGAAGGGTCAGACTGAACGCAAGCAGCAGGCAGAGCAGACCCGGCAGCAGCCGCCGTCTCATGCCTCGCCGCCCTCCTTGAGCTTGTAGCCGAGCAGCAGCAGGCTGTCCTGAAAGACCACATTTTCCACTTTGACCTGGCTTGGCAGGTTCAGCTCGTGATTGGTGAAGTTCCAGATACCACGGATCCCCATGGACACCAGGTGCTCTGCCATCGACTCGGCGTGGTTGCGGGGCACACACAAGACCGCGATTTCAGGATGGGTCTGCTCCACGACGGCCGGCAGGTGCTCCAAATCGTCCACCACATAGGCGCCGATTTTTTGCCCGATCAGCTCCGGGGAGACATCGAAGGCGCCCACCAGGGTCATACTGCAGGCCCGGAAGTCGAAGTTGCTGAGCAGCGCATGGCCCAGATTGCCGCAGCCGACAATGATAATGGAGTTCTGAATGGGAAGGCCGAGAATGTTGGCGATTTCTTCCCGCAGCGTCTCGACATTGTAGCCGTACCCCTGCTGGCCAAATTCACCAAAGCAGCTGAAGTCCTGCCGCACCTGGGAGGCGGTCAGACCCAGCCGTTCTGCCAGGACGGCAGAGGAGACACGGACGCATTTTTCGTGATACAGCTCGTCAATACAGCGATAGTATCGCGGCATCCTGGATATCACTGGATTGGAGATATAGCCTTTCTTCATCGTTGTATTCACCTGCCGATAAAATTTCTAGTCTATTATACACGGACAGTGAAAGAATGTCAAACTGTCGCAGTGCAGGTAAATTCAGCGGTCAGACTGAAACAGGTCGTCCAGTGTGCCGAAGGAGTAGCCCAGGTTTTCCCAGGTGGTGAGCAGGTCGTCCAGAATCTCGGCATTGGTGGTGGAGGTGCTGTGCAGCAGAATCACCGCGCCCGGATGGGTGCGGGGAATCAGCTTTGCCATGGCCTGCTCCCGCGTCGGCTGCTGATCCTGATACCAGTCCACATAGGCGAGGCTCCAAAACACCGTCTTATAGCCCATCTGCTGGGCCATGCTGAGATTCTGCTCGCTGTAACAGCCCTGCGGCGGACGGTAGTAGTGGGGCAGCTCTGTGCCGGTCACCTCGTAGAACAGCGACTCCAGCGACTCCAGCTCCTGCCGGAAGGTGTCCTCATCCGAGATTTTGGACATGTCGTAGTGGTGATAGGTGTGGTTGCCCACGGTGTGCCCGTCCTGCACCATCCGCTGCACCAGCTCTGGGTTCTGTTCCAGGTAATTCCCCACCAAAAAGAACGCAGCCGGCACCTGGTGGGCCTGGAGTGTGTCCAGAATCTGCTCGGTGCAGCCATTTTCATAGCCTGCGTCAAAGGTGAGATAGAGTACCCGCTCCGAGGTGTCGCCGACAAAGGCCGCCTCGTATTGAGAGAGCACCTTCTGGCTGGCGTTGCCAACGGGCGTCTGCCCCTCGGTCTGAAAACTGAGCCCCCAGGAGCCGGTCTCAAGGGCGGCGGGCGTGTAGAGCGTGTGGAATGCCACGGCAGCCACCAAGACGGCGGCAGCTCCGATGGCCCAGCGCTTTTTGTGTCGCAGAAATTTCATAGAAATAACCCCCTTGTCCCTACTGTATGGGACAACGGGGGCTGGTATGAGCGCCAGTGCATCATCAAAGACGCCCGGCAGATCGCGGCGTACGCCTGCGCAGCTCCAAATAGTAGTTGAGCAGTCCGCCCAGCAGCAGAATATAGATGCAGAAGTAGAGCCAGAGAATGCTGAAGACGACGGTGGTGAGGCTGCCGTAGACAATGGAATAGCCGGCCAGGTAGTTGATATAGAGGGAAAAGCCAAAGGAAAAGACCTGCCAGCCGATGGCGGCGGCCAGTGCGCCCGGAATGGCGCGCCCAATTTGAATGCGCCGGTTTGGAAAGACGGTATAGATCATGGTGAACAGCAGCATCAGAAGCCCGGAGGTCAGAACCGTCTTCAGCTGCAGAACGGTCTGGGTGATGATGGCCACATCGGGGAGATAGGCGATCAGAAGGGACTGAATTTTTTGACCAAAGACATGCAGCACCAGCATCACGAGCAGCATTGCAACGACCAGCAGCATGTAGAACATGGAGATCAGGCGCAGATGCAGATAGCTGCGCGTCTCCTTCACATGGTAGACGGCATTGAGGCCGCGGAGCATCCCCAGAACGCCGCGGCTGGCCGCCCAGAGCACGGCCACAATGGTGATGGAAATGGTGGCGGTGTGGCTGCTGGGAATCATCTCGGTGGTGAAATAGGAAAAAATGGAGACGATGGAGGATGGAACCACGCCCTCCAGCAGACTCAGAAAGTCGCTGGTGGTCAGCGGCGTCAGACTGAGTACGGCCAAAATCAGCATCAAGCTGGGAAAGGCGGCCAGCAAAATAAAAAAGGCGGCGTTGGCGGCATAGATGTTGAGCTGGAGATTCGACAGTCGCGCCAGAATTTGGCGAATCCAGTAAATCAGTCGCATGGCTGCACTCCTCTCAGGTCCAAGTAGAATAACTGTATTTTACGACAAATTCAAAAATTCATCAATCCCGAGCGGAAGATTCCGGAATAAAGCTGCTGTTTTTTGCCCAAAATGAGGAAAAAACCATTATCAGCTAGGAGGAATGACATGAAAGTTAGAGAACTGATGTCCGACCAGGTCGTCTCCGTAAACACGGCAGAGAGCGCCGCCGTGGCGGCCAGGCTGCTGTCGCGGAACAATGTCGGCTGCCTTCCGGTCTGCGACCAGGAGGGCGGACTGCGGGGGATGATCACGGATCGGGACATTGTACTGCGCTGTGTGGCGGCCTCTGCAGATCCCAACCGGACGCCGGTTGGCGCCATTATGACCAGCCGTGTGCTGGCGGTCTCGCCGGACGACGAGGCACAGAAGGCGTCCCAGATCATGGCGCGCGAACAGGTGCGCCGGCTGCCGGTGGCAGAGCAGGGAAAGGTGGTCGGCATGATCTCTCTGGCCGACATCGCGGAGACCCAGCAGTATGCCATGGAGGCGGCAGCGTGCCTCAGTGAGATCTGCGGCAATATCAAAAAACGATAGAACAGGAAAAAGGCCGGATACCTCGTGTATCCGGCCTTTTTTTAGTTCGGCTTGGCGCCGCCGGCCACCAGAATCGCCTGGGCTGCCGCTGCGCGGAAGCCCCGCTTCTCGAGCTCTGCCACCCCCTGAATGGTGTAGCCGCCCGGTGAGCAGACCGCGTCCTTCAGAGCGCCCGGATGCTGGCCGCTCTCCAGCACCATGGCTGCGGCGCCGCGCACAGCCTGCGCCGCATAGCGCTGGGCCATGTCCCGGGGAAGGCCCAGCTGCACTGCGCCGTCGGCCATGGCCTCGATGAACAGATAGACAAAGGCAGGCGAACAGCTGTAGACCGCCATGGCCTTGGCGAGAATGTCCTCCGACACACGCTCAAGCTGTCCGGCGGGCCGGAGCAGCGCGCAGAGCGCGTCATACTGGTCGGCTGTGACAAGCGCAGAGGGCGTCAGCAGCAGCAGCCCCTCTCCCACAGCCACAGGCGTATTGGGGATGATGCGGATGACCGGAAGGGTGAGCTGCGCGGTGGCGAGCTGCGCTTCGATGGCGTCCAGGCAGATGCCGACGGCGATGGAGACGAGCACATTGGGCCGCCCCTCCGCTGCGTTGCGCTGCAGCGCAGGCAAAAGCGCCTGCAGCACCGACGGAAACACCTGCGGCTTGACAGCCAACACCACATAATGACAGCGGCTGGCCGCCTCTGCGCCGCTCTCGGCCGTCTGGCAGCCGGTCTTTTCGGCCAGCGCCGCCATCCGCTCCTTCGAGGGATCGTAGATGGTCACCTGGTCTGCACTGGCGCCGCGGCAGATGGCCTCGACCAGCGCGCCGCCCATATTGCCGGCGCCAATAAATGCGATGGATTCAGACATAAAAACACTCCTTTTCAACGCTACGACAGAAATTGTGAAGTCTCGCGGACCGGCCGGATGGTACAGCCCGCTTGAATCAGGGTGTAGAGATCGGCCACGCCGTGGCTGGTGGCGCTGCAGACCAGCAAGGCCGTGTTCTCCTGGCTGGCGGCCGCGGCCGCAGTCCGGCTGGACTGGCGGACAATGACCGCACCGGGCAGTGCGTCGGCCGAAATGCTGCCCGGCGGCGCAAGCACCAACAGGGATTTCGTGTAGAGCACCTGGTCCAGATACGCATTGGCCGACGCGACCGTGGCCGCGGGATCTGCTTCATAGCCGGTCAGACGGATCCCGACCGTGTGGCCGCCGGCCGCCACCTCGAGCGCCAGCGTCGGATTCTGGGCCAGCTCCTCCTCCGTGAAGAAAAAAGTGGCGGAACGGTTGGCGTTTTTCAGTTCACTGAGCAGCGTTGAGAGATGCTCTGTCCCCCAAAAGGCCAGATAGACCGTGGCCGCAGTTTCGGCCTGATCCGGCGTGTCGTCGGGATCCGTGGAAGGAAGGGTGACAGAAGAACCGGGCGTCACATTGGACAGGTACTGGGAGACGCGGTACTCGATCAAGTTGTCCGCCTCCTGCAGAAACAGCTCGTCGTCATACACCTGGCTGCCCGTGGTGATCCGGATGACATTCCGGCCCCCCTGGCTGGTGAGCGTGGAGATGGCGTAGCCGAAGTACTGCATGGTGTAGGAGGCGGGGACGAACACGATACCGCCGCGCAGTGTCGCGGAGACAGTGTAGGAATTCCCCTCCTCTGTGACAGCCGTGCCGCTGGCCAGGTAGTAGACCAGCTGATGTCCGTCCTGATCGGTGAGCGAGAGAGTCTTGTCAGCGCTGCTGTACACAGCCGAAACGCCCAGCGCACTGGCATCAAAAACAGACTGGGGCAGGTAAAGCGTGCCGCTGGAGTAAAATGGCATGGTGGCAGCTGAGAGGGGAAGCGGCAGGGAGTCATTGACTGCAACCAGGTACAGATCTGAGGCACTGCCGGCCGGAGCGGTCAGACAGACCAGCAGCCCGACGACCAGCAGCAGACATACAATGCGTTTCATTTGAGGCTCCCTCCTAACGGGGTCAATTTATTTTATTATAACATCTGGGCCGGTGGGGGACAAGAGGAAAGCCCTTTTTTGTGTGCTGTGGGAAAAAACCGGTCCTTTTGTCGAAAATTTCCAGGCGTCTCTTGACATTCTCCGGTCAATTCCACATAATTATAGTATCAAGCTGCGAAATATGGCGAAATTTGTCGTAGAGGGCGGTCACATGAAACGAGCAAGAGTGCGTATTAAACAGAACGGCAGCGCGCAGACCGGGCGTGTGTGTACGGCGGCGGTGTGCCCGGCATGCGCAAAAAAGGACCGGCATTTGACCTGGCCCCTGCTTGTCATCGGAGTTTGGCGGATTTTATCTCAGATTTTCACCTCGATTGACAGTGTGAAGGCCGGGACTGCGCCCTGGCAGCAGGCCCAGTTTTTACAGGGCGGCGCATTCTGGGGAGATCTGGCGGAGCTTCTGGGATTTTTGGTCGCGGGCCTGTTCGGCGCCGTGCTGGTGGTGCTGGGCCTGCCCCGCCGGAGGATGATTGCGGCAGTGGTTCTGGCGCTCTGCTTTACAGTATCGGTGGGCATCCTGGCTGTCGGCGCGCAGACGGAACAGAGTCAGACGCCCATAGAGACCGGCTTTGTGGTCAACCTGCGCAGCGGCATGGCCCATCACGCAAACTGCGCCTATGTCGCTCAGATCCATGAGGAGAACAAGGCCTACTATGAGCAGGACGATCTGGATGGCGCCGTCGCAGCGGCCGACACGCTCTGCAGCCGCTGCTTTGCACAGATGACGGCCCTGGTGGATTGAGGCGGATTGGACTTGCAGCGCCGCTGCAGGTGCAGTATAATAGACAATCATCGACACAGTTTGCAAGGGGGGACCGGGCGTGGACCGGATCGATAAGGAGAACTACTATCTGGATATTGCGCAGACCGTCCAGGAACGCTCCACCTGCCTGCGGAAGCGGTATGGGGCAATCATTGTCCGAAACGATGAAATTGTCTCCACCGGCTACAATGGCGCGCCGCGTGGACGGAGCAACTGCTCTGATCTGGGGTACTGCCTGCGCGAGAAGCTGCAGATCCCCAGCGGAGAGCGGTATGAGCTGTGCCGCAGCGTGCACGCAGAGGCCAATGCGATTATCTCCGCGGCCCGCAGCGAGTGCATCGGCGGCACGCTTTACCTGGTGGGGATGGAGGCAAGGACCAATGAACTGGCGGGCCATATCACGCCCTGCTCCATGTGCCGGAGGCTGATTATCAACGCCGGTATTGCAAAGGTTGTGACGCGGGAGACACCGGAGAAATACCATGTGACCAATGTGCGGGACTGGGTGTTCAATGACGACACCATCCTGGATCCGGATTTTGCACTGAAAGAGGATTGAAAAGCGGCGCCCAAGGCGCCGCTTTTTGTATAATCTGTTTGGAACGGGGGAAACTATTTCCAGCAACAAACAGGAGGCGCGATATGGTCAAAGGAATTTCAAAACAGGTGATTGTGGTCAAGGCTCCGGATCCCCGCTTTTTTGAACAGGCAATTTTCATTGTCCGTGAAGATGCGCTGGGGCGCGAGGGCGTGACGGATGAGGAGATTTTAAAAGAGGCAGGCCGCGTGGCGGATGGATACGCCAAACGGGGTGTGCCGAAGCTGCAGAGGCTCCTGGGCCGGCTCCCACTGGCGGCCTACA
>JAHZEE010000074.1:0-3919 GCA_019421975.1 Clostridiales bacterium
CAGCGCGTCCTGGCTGACTGCGCTGCCTGCAACGGCCTGGCGATGCAGGCAGAAGGTATCCAGCGCCTTCTGAAAGCGCTCATAGATAAAAGGCTTGACCAAGTAATCAACCACGCCGAGCTTGAGCAGGGTGTTGACGGTTTTGGCGTCATTGGCGGCCGTCACCATGATGGCGTCGATTTCAAGCTCACGGGCGCGCAGCTCGCGCAGAAGCTCCAGCCCGGTAAAGACGGGCATATAGACATCCAGAATCAGCAGGTCCGCAGGATTTTGCATGAGCCAGGCGAGGGCGCTCTGGCCGTCCTGAAAGGTCTTGACGACCTGGAACCGGGGATCCTTTTCGGTGAAAGTGCGGTCGAGCAGACAGACCATGGGGTCGTCTTCGACGATTACGACTCGGTACAAGTGGATTCCTCCTCGGCAGCGGGAAGGTCCTCCCGCCGGAAATGGATGAAAAAGGATGTCCCGACCCCGGTGTCGGACTCCACGCGAATGGTGCCGTGGTAGGCGGTTACCACCTCCTGCACCAGAGACAGGCCGGTCCCGCGGCCGGCGCCCTGCGAGGTGGCGCCGCGCTGAGAGAGCTGGCGCCGCAGATTGGCCGGGATCCCGGGACCTGTGTCCTCCACGCAGAGCAGAAGCCCATCGGCCTCCTCCCGGATACTGACGGAGACCTGCTTGGTACCGCGCAGCGTCTGATTGAGACTCTCGATGGCGTTTTCGATCAAATTTCCCAGAATGGTCACATAGGCATTGGGCGGCAGCCAGGGACTCCCCTCGCTGAGAAAGCTCTCCTGATCCAGAGCGAGATGGATTCCAAGCTCATTGGCACGGCTGGTTTTCCCGACCAAAAGCGCAGCTACAGACGGTTCGCGGATCTGCTCCATAATGCGGGAGACTGCCTCACGCTGCGTGCGGGAGGTCTCCATAATGTACTGCTGGGCCTTCTCTGGCTCTCCGATTTGCAGCAGCCCAAGAATCACATGGAGCTTGTTCATAAACTCATGGGTATAGGCGCGCATGGCATCGACCATGTGGCGTACGCCGGTGAGATCATTGGCGAGATGGGTGAGTTCGGTGCGGTTGCGGAAGATGCCGACCGCACCGGTCAGCACACCGTTGTCATAGAGCGGAAGCCGGTCGGCCAGAACCTGGACATCCTTGAGGGAACGCATACTGACATTGTACTCCGGCTGCCGGGTCTGCAAGATCCGGTCCAGGGTGGAGTTGGGATAGACCGTGTGCAAAGAGCAGCCGATGCAGGTCTTTTGATCCAGACAGAGCATCTGGGCGGCTGCCTGGTTGAGAAAAATGATCGTGGCATTCTTATCAATTGCCAGGATTCCCTCCTCCAGCGCCTCCAAAATATCCTCTCTCTGGGTGAATCGTTTGGCAAAGGCGTCCGGTTCATAGCCGAGCAGCGACTTTTTGATTCGTCTGGACAGCCGCAGCGCAAGGAGGGAACCCAGCACAATGGCCAAAAGTCCGATGGCCACAAACTGTAAAATGGTCTGCACCATGGTCTGCGTCATACTCCGCATAAAGATTCCGACGATGACAAACCCAATCAGATTTCCCTGGTCATCCCGCACCGGCGCGTAGGCAGAATGGCTGGAACCGAGCGGGCCCTCGTCATTGGAAGT
This sequence comes from Clostridiales bacterium, assembly GCA_019421975.1. Lineage (GTDB taxonomy): Bacteria > Bacillota > Clostridia > Oscillospirales > Oscillospiraceae > CAKTFW01. Next base: position 1,644 of record JAHZEE010000074.1, read on the forward strand.
ATAGGGCGCTGCACCGCTAAAAAGTTTTGATTGGGCATTTCCGGCGTAGGAAAGGCCAATATCGTTGTGATCGGGAGCGTAGTAGAGCACTCCTTCCGGATCGCCCACCAGAACCAGATCAATGTCGGAAACCTGCGCCGTGGTCTCATCCAGGAAATCGGCCAGCTCCTGTGTGGAGGCGGTGCCTGTCAGGGCATTTTGTACAACCGGAGTCCGGGCAAGAATGGTGACGGAATTTAACAGATTGCTGTCGAGCGATTCCCGCTCCTGGCGCAGTGTGAGATAGAGCGCCCCCATCAAGGACAGTACAATCGATACCACAACGACCAAAAGACTCAATCCCATCAACTGGGTCCGAATGGAGTTTTTAGAACGGTTTTCCACTGTGCCCATCCCTCCTTCTATTTTTTAGTATAGTTGGAACCAAAGGGCATGTCAAATAAAAGCGGCTGTGATAAATGGGCATCCGGGGGACTAAAATGCGGTTCCTTTGATTATATTACTTTTTTTACTTTCAAAAGAATTCAAAAATGGGAAGTCTAAGCGTAGAATAAGCGCGTTAAAGCGAGGTGAGAGTGATTTGGAGGCATTTCAGCAGACACTGGTTGGCGAGTTGGGAACCAAAACAGCCTTTATAATCCCGATTTTCGGCGGAATCCCGGTGGCAGAATCGGTTGTAGTCACCTGGATTGTCATGGTGGTATGGATGGTACTGACGCTTATTTTTACCAGAAAGCTCAGCGTCAAAAACCCTGGAAAGCTACAGACCGCCCTGGAGAGCGCGGTGGGATTCCTGAACAGGTTTGTGCAGGAGAATATTGGCACACACTGGCGCGCCTTTGCGCCCTATCTCGGAACGGTCGCCCTGTACATCGGGCTTTCCAATATCATTGGAATCTTCGGCCTGACACCGCCGACCAAGGACATCAATGTGACAGCGGCGCTGGCCATCATGAGTATGCTGCTCATCTATGGGGCGCAGTTCCGATACAACGGACTGTGGGGCGGCATGAAAAAGTTTGCAGAGCCCATGGCGCTGCTGGTACCGATCAATCTGATGGAGGTGGCAATCCGTCCGCTGGCGCTGTGTATGCGTCTGTTTGGCAATGTGCTGGGCGCGTTTATCATCATGGAGATGATCAAGCTGCTGGTCCCGGCGGTTCTGCCGGCTGTTTTCAGCCTTTATTTCGACCTGTTCGACGGGCTGATTCAGACCATTGTGTTCGTGTTCCTGACCACGCTGTTCACCGGCGAGGGGATAAAAGAGAAAGAAACTTAAAATTTTTGAGGAGGAATTTACTATGTCAATTGGAATCATTGCAGCAGGTCTTGCAGTACTGACCGGCATCGGCGCCGGCGTTGGAATCGGCATCGCCACGGGAAAGGCCAGCGAGGCCATTGCGCGTCAGCCGGAGGCATCCGGCAAAATCAACAGCGCGCTGCTGATGGGCTGCGCACTGGCAGAAGGCACCGCCATCTTCGGCTTTATCACGGCCCTGCTGATTATCTTTGTAAAGTAAGGAGGCATCTGCCATGCTGGAGTTCCATCTTTCCACCATCCTGTGGACGGTTGTCAACCTGCTGGTGCTCTATCTGTTCCTGCGAAAATTCCTGTTTGGCAGGATCAATGCGGTCCTGGAGAAGCGGGCGGCTATGGTCCGGCAGGACCTGGATACGGCGGAGCAGCACAACCAGCAGGCACAGACCTTTAAGGCGGAGTATGAAGAGAAGCTGAATGACGCCCATCAGGAGGCAGCCCGGATTGTGGCAGAGGCACAGAACCGCGCACAGCGTGCCTATGAGGCGCGCATTGCCGATGCGGAGAAGGACGCCAAACAGGTGCGCCAGGAGGCGGAGAAACAGATTGCCACAGAGCGCGAGCAGATGCTGCGGGGCGCACAGAACGAGGTGGCGGCGCTGGCGCTGCTGGCGGCGGCCAAGGTGAGCCAGAAGGCCATGGACGGCGCCGAGGAGCGGGCGCTTGTGGACTCCTTTTTGTCGGAAGTGGGGGAGAAGCTGTGACAGAGCTTGCACGCCGATATGCCAGGGCGCTCTATGCGTGCGCGCCGGATGCTGCGTTGGAACAGGTATCCCCGCAGTTGATGAGCCAGCCGCTGCTGTGGCAGGCATTGATTTCCCCTGCGATCTCCGCAGCAGAAAAAAAGCGGGTGCTGCGCCGACTGCCTGATCTGTCAGATGGCCCGCTGCTGCGGTTTTACACACTGCTGGCGGACAACGACCGTATGGCAATGCTGCCGCAGATCGTGCAGGCGTTT
>JAHZEE010000074.1:3929-6852 GCA_019421975.1 Clostridiales bacterium
GGCGCGCAGCGCCCGGATCCGGCGGAGCTGGAAAAGCTGCGGCAGGCACTGTGCCGGCTGCATGGGAAACGGGATCTCAGATTTGAAATCCAGACGGACCCCGCTCTTTTGGGCGGTTTTACGCTGGAGCTTGACGGAGTGCGCTACGATAAGAGCATCCGCGGCGCACTGGAGCAAATGCGCCGTCAGTTGGAAGAGAGGCGAATGGTATGAAGGCAAAACCGGAAGAAATTGTCTCGATCTTAAAAGAGGAAATTGCAGCCTTTGACACCCGTGTCCGGCGCGATGAGACCGGTACGGTATTGGAGGTCGGCGACGGGATTGCGACCGTCTATGGACTGGATCGGGCCGTCTATGGCGAGCTGGTGGAGTTTGACACCGGCGTCAAGGGCATGATTATGAATTTGACGCAGGACAGCGTGGGCGTGGTACTGCTGGGAGACCAGAGCGGCGTGCGGGAGGGCACGGCGGTGAAGCGCACGGGCCATGCGGCCGATGTGCCGGTCGGCGAGGGGCTGATCGGCCGTGTGGTCGATGTGCTCGGACAGCCGATCGACGGGCTGGGCCCCATTGAGACGGCCGAGACGCGCCCCATTGAGCACGAGGCCAGCGGCGTCATCACCCGGGAGCCGGTCAATGTACCGCTGCAGACGGGGATTCTGGCCATCGACGCCATGGTGCCGATCGGCCGCGGCCAGCGGGAGCTGATCATCGGCGACCGCCAGACGGGAAAGACTGCCATTGCGGTGGACACGATTCTAAACCAGAAGGGTCAGAATGTCATCTGCATCTATGTGGCGATCGGCCAGAAGGCAAGCTCTGTGGCACGGGTACACGACACACTCAAAAAGCACGGCGCGATGGACTACTCGATCATTGTCTCAGCCACGGCCAGCGAGTCTGCGCCGCTGCAGTATATTGCGCCCTATGCCGGCGCGGCGATGGGCGAATACTTCATGGGCAAGGGCCGGGATGTGCTGATTATCTACGATGATTTGAGCAAGCATGCCGTGGCCTACAGAACGCTTTCCCTGCTGCTCAAGCGCTCGCCTGGCCGTGAGGCCTATCCCGGCGATGTGTTCTATCTGCACTCCCGCCTGCTGGAGCGGGCATGCCGGCTGACGGCGGAATTTGGAGGCGGCTCCATGACGGCGCTGCCCATCATTGAGACGCTGGCGGGCGATGTGTCGGCCTATATTCCAACCAATGTGATTTCGATTACAGACGGTCAGATTTACCTGGAGACGGATCTGTTCTTTTCCGGCCAGCGGCCGGCGATCAACACGGGCCTCTCTGTCTCCCGCGTGGGCGGCGCAGCGCAGACGCGCGCGATCAAGAAAACTGCAGGCACGCTGCGGATTGATCTGGCGCGATTCCGCGAGCTGGAGGTTTTTACACAGTTCTCCTCGGATCTGGACAAAGCCACACAGCAGACCCTCAGCCATGGCAAGCATCTGCTGGAGCTGCTCAAGCAGCCGCTCTATCAGCCCATGTCTGTGAGCCGGCAGGCTGTGATTCTGTATATCGCCACCAATGGCCTAGTCGATGAGGTGCCGCTGGAGAAAGTGCGCGCGTTTGTGCTGGAATTTGCCGATGAAATGGAGCGGGAGCATGCAGAGCTGATGCAGGAAATCGAATCCACTGGCAACCTCAGCGGCCCGGCAATTGAGACCATCCGCACTGCGGTGGAGGAGAATAAGAAGCGGGTGAGTGCGACATGGCAAGCATAAAGGAGATTCGCACCCATATCAAAAGCGTGGAGCAGACCCTGAAAATCACCAATGCGATGTACCTGATCTCCTCTTCAAATCTGCGCAAAGCGCGCCAGCAGCTGGAGGATGTGGAGCCGTACTTCAACAAGATCGGCACGACGATCTCCGATATTCTGCACCATTCGCCCCACATTGAACACCGGTATTTTGACGAACGGCCCGGAACCCTGCCGCCGCAGCGGCGCGTGGGGTATATTGTGATTACCGGCGACAAGGGACTGGCGGGCGCCTATAACCACAACATCTTAAAACTGGCCGAGCAGCGCATCGCGCAGACCCCCAATCCCAGCCTCTTCGTGGTGGGCCAGGTGGGGAGGGCCTATTTCACAGAGCGCGGCGTTGAGATCAACGGAGAATTTCTCTATATGGCCCAAAATCCGACCATCGGCCGTGCACGCGATATTGCACAGATGGTGCTGTCCCTGTTTTTGGAGGAGCAGCTGGACGAGGTCTATGTGCTGTTTACCAGGATGGTTCGCTCGTTCCAGCTGGAGCCGACCGCCTACAAGCTGCTCCCGTTGGACGCAGACTCGTTTCCGCAGGCGGAGGACCGGGACCAGTACCACCGCGAGGTGGCCTATATCCCGTCCATTGACGCGGTCATGTCCAGCCTGGTGCCGGGGTATCTGGAGGGCGTGCTGTTTGGAACGATGGTGGAATCCTATTGTTCGGAGCAGAGCGCCCGCATGGGCGCAATGAAGTCCTCCAGCGACAGCGCCCGCCAGATGCTGCAGGGGCTGAATCTGTCGTTTAATCGGGCGCGGCAGAGCGCCATCACCCAGGAGATTACAGAGATTGCAGGCGGCGCACAGGCACTGCGCTGACGCCTGGCCTGAAAGACTTCCGAAAGGGGAGAGCTGAGATGAATGAGAAGATGGGGACCATTGTACAGGTCATGGGGCCTGTGGTGGATGTGTCCTTCTGCGATATGGAGCTGCCGCAGATCAAAGATGCGCTGGAGGTGGAGCTGGATGGCCGGCGCGAGGTGATGGAGGTGGCTCAGCATGTGGGCGGAGATACGGTGCGGTGCATCATGCTCTCGCCCAGCGAGGGCCTGGCACGCGGGATGCAGGTCCGGGCCACCGGCGGACCGATCTGCGTGCCTGTTGGCGAAGGGGTACTGGGCAGAATGTTCAATGTGCTGGGCGATG
>JAHZEE010000074.1:6862-7862 GCA_019421975.1 Clostridiales bacterium
ATGCCATCGATGAAAAGGGGCCGCTCAACACCGCGGAGCGGTGGTCGATCCACAGAAATCCGCCAAGCTTTGAGAACCAGCGGCCCGTGGTGGAGATCTTTGAGACCGGCATTAAGGTCATCGATCTGCTGGCCCCCTACGCCAAGGGCGGAAAGATCGGCCTGTTTGGCGGCGCGGGCGTCGGAAAGACGGTGCTCATTCAGGAGCTGATCCACAACATCGCGACGGAACACGGCGGCTACTCCATTTTTACCGGCGTCGGGGAGCGGACCCGCGAGGGCAACGACCTGTGGCGGGAGATGACGGAGTCCGGCGTCATCAACAAGACGGCCCTGGTCTTTGGCCAGATGAACGAGCCGCCAGGAGCCAGAATGCGCGTGGCCCTGACGGGGCTGACCATGGCGGAGTATTTCCGGGACCGGGAGAAGCAGAATGTCCTGCTCTTTATCGACAATATTTTCCGCTATGTGCAAGCCGGCTCTGAGGTATCGGCCCTGATGGGCCGGATGCCGTCGGCGGTGGGATATCAGCCGACGCTGGCAAACGAGATGGGCGCGCTGCAGGAGCGGATCACCTCGACCAAGGATGGCGCCATCACCTCGGTGCAGGCCGTCTATGTGCCGGCGGATGATCTGACGGATCCCGCGCCGGCCACCACCTTTGCGCATCTGGACGCCACTACGGTGCTCTCCCGCAAGATTGTGGAACAGGGCATTTATCCGGCGGTCGATCCGCTGGAGTCCACCTCCCGGATTTTGGAGCCGGATGTGGTGGGGTCGCGGCATTATCAGATTGCCCGCAGCACGCAGGAGCTGCTGCAGCGGTACCGGGAGCTGCAGGATATCATCGCCATTCTCGGCATGGAGGAGCTGAGCGAGGACGACCGGCGGGCAGTGGAGCGCGCCAGAAGAATCCAGCAGTTTTTCTCCCAGCCGTTCTCTGTGGCAGAGACCTTTACAGGCATGGAGGGGCGGTATGTGAAGCTGGACGACACCCTCCG
>JAHZEE010000075.1 GCA_019421975.1 Clostridiales bacterium
TGCATTTTAGACCTGTTCTCTCTAAAATGAGAGGCAGATACCCCTAAACAAATTGCATACCCCTTGCGCGGAGGGATGTCATTTGGAAAGGGGCGTTTTAGAAAGTGAGGAGGAAAATCATGAAAAAGCGAATGTTGTCAGTATTTATGGCGTTGTGTGTGATGCTGACGGTGCTGCCAATGACAGCGCTGGCAGCGGATGGGACGGAGCCTACAGCCGATTCCCATTCGGAGTATGCCCTTGAGATCGAGGCGCCGCAGACCCTGCGGGTGAATCAAGTCGCCACAGATGTGAGTGTTCGCCTGTATACAACAGTTGAGTCATCGACCGGATATGACAGCGTCCGAATCAATGTCAAGGTGGATGGCCCGGAGGGCGCTGCGCCGAAGTTTATGGCAACAGATGCGGGCAGCGGCACAACATGGAATGTGCTGGACTTTGGCTACTTTGGCCCGGAAACCGGCTTCCCGGTGGCGGCGGACTATGATATGACCACCAACTTCACCGAGGTGCGCTTCGACAAGGCCGGTACTTACACCGTGACACTGGAGCTGGTCGACTGCGCAGACGACGATGCTGTTTTGGCAACCGAGACAGCGGAAGTTGAGGTTGTCTATCCGTATACGCTGAATGTGACAGCGCCGCAGACGCTGAGAGTGGATCAGGCCTGTGACAGCGTGCAGGTCCAGCTGACCGCAGCGGATGCGCAGAGTGAGACCTACAACAACGCCCGGGTCAACATTGTGGAAGTGGAGGCGCCAGAGGAGGCCAAGCCGCAGTTCATTGCAAAGGATGCGAGCAGCGGTCAAGAGTGGAATGTGCTGGACTTTGGCTACTTTGGCCCGGAAACCGGCTTCCCGATTGCGGCGGGCTACGATGTGACCACCAGCTTCACCAAGGTGATCTTTGACAAGGCGGGCACCTATACCTACCAGCTGAACCTGGTGGATATGGCCAACGGGGAGCAGGTGCTGGCGACAGAGACGATCTCCATCGAGGTCACCTATCCGTTTGCATTTGAGGTGAATGCCCCCAAATCCATGCGGGTTGACCAGGAGAATACCAATACCAGCGTCAGACTGTACGCGGTGGACGGAAACGACCAGGCATACACCAATGCGCTGATCACCATTCAGGTAGATGGCCCGGAGGGGGCCAAGCCGCAGTTCATTGCAAAGGACGGGGACACCGAATGGAATGTGCTGGACTTTGGCTATTTTGGCCCGGAGACCGGCTTCCCGGTGACGGCAGACTACGATGTGACCACCAACTTTGCAAAGGTGAGCTTTGACAAGACTGGCACCTACACGGTGACTCTGGCCCTGGTGGACAAGAACAACCAGGATCTCGTTCTGGCTGAGAGCATCAATACCATTTCTGTCACCAATCGCTCCAGCGGCGGCAGCGGCAACGCCACCAGCCGGTACGACATTGAAGTTGCACAGACCCAGAACGGCACGGTGAAGGTGAGTTCCAACCGCGTGGCAGAGGGTTCGACGGTCACAATCACCACGACCCCCGACGAGGGCTATGCGCTGACCGGCCTGAAGGTCACAGACCAGAGCAGTAAGGAGGTCACGCTGACCGACAAGGGGGATGGGGTGTATACCTTCACCATGCCGGCCTCGGATGTGACGGTCAAGGCGGACTTTGCACAGGGCAGCGATCTGCCGTTTACCGATGTGGCGGTCAACGACTGGTTCTACAGCGCAGTGCGCTACATGTACGAGAACGGCTGTATGAACGGCCTGACAGATACCACCTTCGGCCCGGATGCCACAACGACCCGCGGCATGATCGTGACGATGCTGTATCGCCATGAGAACGAGCCGACTGTGGCGGGTGAGAATCCGTTTGCGGATGTAGAGAGCACCCAGTACTACGCAGACGCCATCAACTGGGCGGCTGCCAACAACATTGTGACTGGCTACGATGAGACCACCTTTGGCCCGGAGGACACCATCACCCGGGCGCAGATGGCGACAATTCTGTACCGCTATGCCCAGTACAAGGGCTACGACACCACCCAGGGCGGTATGGCAGTGCGTGAGTTTGCCGATTATGCGGAGATCTCCGACTGGTCCATGACCGCCGTTACCTGGGCTGTGAATGCGGATCTGCTCAACGGCAGAAGCGACAACACCCTGGACCCGAACGGCAACGCGACCCGCGCAGAGGTTGCGACCATCCTTATGCGGTTCTGTGAGACCTTTGTAAAATAACCATGCTTGATTAAAAAAGGGCCAACCGGGCTTCGGTTGGCCCTTTTTGTCGATAATTTGGTTCCGCACGGATTTGGATTTACTTTTTCACTGGAAAATGGTAGAATAACAAGATATCAGAAGTGTGTAAAAGGAGCCAAATATGCTGGACAAACTGCGTTTGGTGGAAGAGAAGTATCTGGAGTTGGAGCAGCGCGCCGCCCAGCCGGATTTTTATGCCGATCCGAAGGCGGCGGCCAGGCTGCTCAAGGAGCAGAAGAGCCTGGAGCCCATTATCGCGGCCTACCGCAGCTATCAGAAGAATGAGAAGGAGTGCCGGGAGCTGTGTCAGAGAGAATATGACGCGGCAAAAGCGCAGCGGCAGACGCTCGAGCAGGCGCTGAAGGTGCTGCTGCTGCCGCGGGATCCCAACGACGAAAAGAATGTCATGGTGGAGATTCGCGCCGGCGTAGGCGGAGAGGAGAGCGCGCTGTTTGCCCACTCCCTCTACCGGATGTACACCATGTATGCCGAGACAAAGCGCTGGGGCGTGGAGCTGCTCAGTGTCAACGAGACAGAACTGGGCGGCGTGAAAGAGGTGGTCTTTCAGATCACAGGGGACGGGGCCTACTCCAGACTGAAATTTGAGTCCGGAGTACACCGGGTCCAGCGGGTGCCGGAGACCGAATCCGGCGGCCGGGTCCACACCTCCACCGCCACAGTGGCGGTTTTGCCGGAGATGGACGAGGCGTCGGTGGAGATCCGGCCGGCGGATGTGGAGATGCAGGTCTTTCGATCGTCCGGCGCGGGCGGACAGCACATCAACAAGACCTCCTCTGCGGTGCGGCTCATCCACAGGCCGACCGGCATTGTGGTGGAGTGCCAGCAGGAGCGCAGCCAGGTGCAGAACCGGGCCAAGGCCATGAGCATGCTGGCCAGCAAGCTCTATGAGATCGAACAGGAGCGGATTGTGGGGGCGCAGACGGCCCAGCGCCGCAGCCAGGTCGGCACCGGTATGCGCAATGAGCGCATCCGGACCTATAACTTCCCGCAGGGCCGGGTGACGGACCACCGGATTGGCCTGACCCTGTACAAGATCGACCAGATCATGGACGGTGCGCTAGATGAGCTGATCGACGCGCTGGTGACGGCAGACCAGGCGGAGAAACTACGAATGAGTGAGAGCGGCGAATGAGAATGCAGACAATTCTGTTACAGGCGGATGCACCGGGAACGGTGGAACAGGCGGCGGAGATTCTGAAGCGGGGCGGGCTGGTGGCGATTCCGACGGAGACGGTCTACGGCCTGGGGGCCAACGGCCTGGACGCGCAGGCGGTGCGGAAGATCTTTGAGGCCAAGGGACGGCCGCAGGACAACCCGCTGATTCTGCACATTGCAGAGCGCTCCCAGCTGGAGGAGATCTGCCGGGATATCCCGGACGAGGCCTACACCCTGGCAGAGCGGTTCTGGCCGGGCCCGCTCACCATGGTGCTGCCCTGCCGGGACCTGGTGCCCCGTGAGACGACCGCAGGGCTCGACACAGTGGCGGTCCGCTGCCCGGCCAGCGCAGTGACCCGGCGCATCATTGCCGCTGCGGGCGTGCCCATTGCGGCGCCGTCCGGCAACCGCTCCGGCCGGCCAAGTCCCACCACGGCGGCCCATATGGTGACCGACATGCAGGGACGGATCGACGCCATTGTGGACGGCGGGCCCTGCGGGGTCGGGGTGGAGTCCACCATTCTGGATCTCACAGCGCGGCCGTTTTCGCTCCTGCGTCCCGGCGGCCTGCCGGTGGAGGAGATTGAGAAGGTCGTTGGCGCGATCCGGGTGGACGGGGCTGTGACAGGTGCGCTGCAGCCGGGCCAGGCGCCCAAGGCGCCTGGCATGAAGTACCGCCACTACGCCCCCAAGGCGCCCGTGACGGTGGTGTGCGGCCGGCCGGAGCTCACCGCCCGGTACATCGCAGAGCACGCAGACGAGACGACAGGAATTATCTGTTTTGATGAATTTTCCCATCTGTTTTCGGGAAACATACAGCGATTGGGTGCTTCCTGGGACCAGCAGACCCAGGCGCAGCGGCTGTTTGACGCGCTGCGCTGGTTCGACAAAACGGGAGTCGAGCGCATCCTGGCCCAGTGTCCGGAGGAGACGGGGTTGGGACGGGCGGTGGTCAACCGGCTGAAAAAGGCGGCGGGGTTCCAGACGGTGACGGTCCGGACGCCGGGAGGCGAGACAATATGATTATTTTAGGGATTACCGGCGGCACGGGCTGTGGGAAGACCACGGCCCTGGACGCCATCACAGCGCTGGGCGGCGTGTCACTGGACTGTGACGCGCTGTACCACGACCTGCTGCAGACCAGCTTGCCGCTGCAGCAGGCGATCCGGGCGCGGTTTCCCGCGGCGTATCCCGGCGGCGTATTTGACCGCAAGAAGCTGGGCAGCATCGTCTTTGCAGACCCGGCGGCCCTGGAGGCGCTGAACCAGATCACCGGCGAGCACATCCTGCGCGCGGTCCGGCAATGGCTGGCCCAGCAGGAGGCGCAGCGGCGGCCTCTGGCGGCCATTGACGCCATTCGCCTGCTGGAGAGCGATCTTGCGAAGCTCTGCAGGTGGACGGTCGCGGTGCTGGCGCCGACGGAGCAGCGGGTGCAGCGGCTGATGGCCCGGGAGGGGATCTCCGAAGCGTATGCGCGGCTGCGGATTGCAGCGCAGCCGTCCAACGAGGACTTTGCCGCCCGCTGTGATGCGGTTTTAATGAACGACTGTGACAGCGCAGCGGCCTTTGCCGCGCGCTGCCGGACATTTTTTGAACATCTTTTGAAGGAGGAATCAACCCATGGGTGAACATGCACTGTTTTATGAGCCGAAGAACGGCTATCGGCGTATTTCTGATTCAGAAAAGCGGGCCATGGACGCGTACTGCAAGGACTATATGGCGTTTATGGATGCGGCCAAGATGGAGCGGGAGGCGGTGGCGGAGACCGTCCGCCAGGCCGAAGCGGCCGGGTTTGTCCCATTTGAGGTGGGGATGGAGCTGAAGGCGCGAGACAGGGTCTACGGCATCAACCGGAAGAAGTCGGTGATCTTTGCGGTCATCGGCAGGCAGGATCTGTCCCATGGCGCGCACATCACCGCGGCCCATATCGACTCGCCGCGTCTGGACCTCAAGCCCAATCCGCTCTACGAGGACGACGAGCTGGCGCTGTTTAAAACCCACTACTATGGCGGCGTGAAAAAGTACCAGTGGACCACGGTCCCCATGGCGCTGCACGGCGTGGTGGCCCTCAAGTCCGGCGAGGTCCTTCCGGTCTGTGTCGGCGAGGCGGAGGACGACCCCATCTTCTATGTGACGGATCTGCTCATCCACCTGGCGGGCGATCAGATGAAAAAGACGCTGGCAGAGGGCGTGACGGGCGAGCAGCTCAATGTGGTGGTCGGCTCTGTGCCGGCAGAGGGGGAGGAGAAGAACCCCGTCAAGCTGGCAATCCTGCAGCTGCTGCACGAGAAGTACGGCATCACCGAGGAGGACTTCTTCTCCGCTGAGCTCACCATGGTTCCGGCGCTCAAGGCCCGCGAGGTGGGCTTTGACCGGAGCCTGATTGCGGCCTATGGCCACGACGACCGGGTGTGCGCCTATGCCGCCTTCGCCCCGCTACTGCAGCTCGATCCACCGGAGATCACCGCGGTCTGCGTGCTGGCGGATAAGGAGGAGATTGGCTCTGTGGGCGTCTCCGGCATGGAGTCCCAGGCCTTTGACACGCTGATGGAGGATCTCTGCGCCTGCCAGGGCGTGGCGCTGCGCCGCTGCTTTGAGGCGTCGCTCTGCCTCTCCACCGATGTGACCAACGGCTTTGACCCCACCTATCCGGAGGTCTCTGACAAACGGAACAACGCCAGAGTCAACTATGGCGTGGGCCTGTGCAAATACACCGGCTCGCGCGGCAAGTCCGGCGCCTCCGACGCCTCGGCGGAGGTGGTGGCCCGGATGCGGCGGCTGTTCGACGAGCACGAGGTGCTGTGGCAGATGGGAGAGCTCGGAAAGATCGACCAGGGCGGCGGCGGCACGGTGGCCATGTTTATGGCGAACCGGAACATCGACACCCTGGACGCCGGCGTGCCGGTGCTCTCCATGCACGCGCCCTATGAGCTGGTGGCCAAGCTGGACTGCTATATGACCATGAAGGCGTGCAAGGCCCTGTATGAATCCAAAGAATAACAGATAAAAAGCTCCCTCCGGCCATAGATTAGGCTGGAGGGATTTTTTATGGATTGGATTTCAATTGCGCTGGAGCGCGCCGGGGCCGCATCGCTCGAGCAGTTCCAGGCGGGCCACAGCCTGGTGCCCACGGGCGAGCTGGAGCCGGAGACCATGGAGGCGCTGCTGCCATATCTGTATGGCTACCTGGTCTGGACAATCGAAAAGGGAGACACCTTTTTCAAGCTTGCCCAACGGTTTGGGACGACGGTCAAACAGATTTTGGCCGCCAATCCCCAGATGGAGCCGAACCGTCTGCCGGTTGGGGAGCTGGTGCGGATTCCGCTGCCGTTTTCTGTGGTGCCGACAGATGTGCCATTTTCCTCAGAGCTGCTGCGCATCTGCCTGCGCGCGCTGGCGGCGAGATACCCGTTTTTGCAGGTGGAGACCATCGCACGGACGGCCATGGGCCGGCCGGTACAGGCGGTACGGATTGGAACCGGCCGGCGGGTGGTGTGCTGGAATGGGGCGCACCATGCAAATGAGTGGATCACCACGCCGGTGCTGCTCAAGTTTCTGGAGGACTACGCCCAGAGTGTGGTGCGCAACGGAGCGGTCAACGGCCAAAATGCCCAGGCGCTCTTTGAGGCGGTGACGCTGCATATCGTCCCCATGGTCAATCCGGATGGGGTGGACCTGGTGGTAGGGGAGGCCACGGGAGCCGAGCGCCAGGCGGCCATGCAGATGGCGGCCCACTACCCCACGGTGCCGTTTCCGGATGGGTGGAAGGCCAACTTGCGGGGGGTGGATCTCAATTTGCAGTATCCAGTCGGCTGGGAGCAGGCCAAAGTGAGAAAATTTGCAGAGGGGTGGACCCAGCCGGGGCCCAAAAACTATGTGGGCACGGCGCCATTGGAAGAGGCGGAGAGCGCGGCGCTCTATGCCTATACCCGTCAGATTTCGCCGGACTGTATCCTGGCCTATCACACACAGGGCATGGAGATCTATTGGCAGGCGCAGGAGGGGGCGCCTGAGGGAGCGCAGGAGTTGGGCGAGATGATGGCGGCGGTCAGCGGCTACAAGCTGGAGCCGACGCCGGCGGCGTGTGACGGGGCCGGCTATCGGGACTGGTTTGTACAGACATTTTGGAGGCCAGGGTATACCATCGAGGCCGGACTTGGAGAGAACCCGCTGCCCATCGAACAGTTTGAGGAAATTTACAACCACAATCTTGGAATCCTGATGCTTTCGCTCACAGGGGGAAAATAGGCCGTTGGCGAAGCGGACGGCGCTTTGGCGTGGGGAACGCATATATGAAGGGGTGGGGCGGCCACCTCTCCGACACGGCTACGCCGTGCCACCTCCCCTCAAGGGGAGGCTTGCGGGGGTGCTCCGCAGTCGGGAAGGCTCCCCTTGAGGGGAGCTGGCCGCGTAGCGGACTGAGAGGTGTTTGGGCAC
>JAHZEE010000076.1 GCA_019421975.1 Clostridiales bacterium
CATCTGACCGGCAAGCCCGGCCGCTGGGTCTCCGGCAAGGATGTGATTTTGTACATCATCGGCAAGATCGGCGTGGACGGCGCGCTCTACAAATCCATGGAGTTCACCGGCCCCGGTGTGGCGGAGCTGAGCATGGACGACCGCTTCACCATCTCCAACATGGCCATCGAGGCGGGCGCCAAAAACGGGATTTTCCCGGTGGATGCGGCAACCGTCGCCTATATGCAGGGCCGGGTGAAGCGCCCATACGCCGTCTATGAGGCAGATCCGGACGCGGAGTATGAGCAGACCATTGAAATTGACCTCTCCGCGCTGGAGCCCATCGTCAGCCTGCCGCACCTGCCCTCCAACACCAGGCCGGTGCGGGAGGTGCAGGAGCTTGCGATTCAGCAGAGCGTCATCGGCTCCTGCACCAACGGCCGCATCGACGACATGCGCATCGCCGCCCAGGTGCTCAAGGGCCGGAAGGTCCACCCGGATGTCCGCTGCATCGTCATGCCGGCCACCCAGGCCATCACAGAGCAGATGGTCCAAGAGGGCCTGTTTCAGATCTTCCTGGAGGCGGGCGCCGTTGTCTCCACGCCGACCTGCGGCCCCTGCCTGGGCGGCCACATGGGCGTACTGTACGCCGGAGAGCGGGCGGTGTCCACCACAACTTTGTCGGCCGGATGGGCCATGTGCAGAGCGAGGTCGTCCTGGCCTCGCCGGCCGTCGCAGCGGCCTCGGCCGTGGCCGGCCATCTGTGCACGCCGGACGATCTTTGAGCAGGGGAGGATGTTACCATGAAAATTTCCGGAAATGTGTTTAAATATGGCTCCAATGTGGACACCGATGTGATTATCCCGGCGCGCTATCTCAATGCGCCCGACCATGCGTCGCTGGCCTCCCACTGTATGGAGGACATCGACCAGTCGTTTGTAAAAAAAGTCCAGAAGGGCGACATCATGGTGGCCGAGTGGAACTTCGGCTGCGGCTCCTCCCGCGAGCACGCCCCCATTGCCATCAAGGCCAGCGGCATCTCTGTGGTCATCGCCGCCAGCTTTGCCCGGATCTTCTACCGCAATGCCATCAACATCGGCCTGCCCATCATGGAGGGCCCGGAGGCCGCCGCCGGCAGCCACGCGGGCGATCGGGTCTCGGTGGACTTTGCAACGGGTGAAATCTGCAATGAGACGACCGGTCAGGTGTTCCACGCCGCGGCGTTTCCGCCCTTTATCAACGAGATCATCGCCTCGGGCGGTCTGCTCAACTCCCTGAAAAAGCGGATGTAATTCTGAGACGCGCGGTCTGCCGGAGGCGGATCGCGCGTTTTGTTGTCACAATCTGCATAAGAGTATCCGGCGTCTTGCATAATCTTGCGGAAGAATCAAAAAATATCCGCACTTTCCCTTGATTTTTTGCAGGATTCAACCTATAATCGTTCCGAAACCAAGTTTTGACAGAACGCAGAATAGAAAGGAATGAGGAAGATGAAATCACTGTCCAAAGTTGCCTCTGCGGTGCAGCCCTCTTCCACGCTGGCGATCGATTCCCTGGCCAAACAGATGCGCGCGGACGGCATCGATGTGATCGGCTTCGGCACGGGCGAGCCGGACTTCCCGACGCCCCAGAACATTGTCGAGGCGGCCGAGCGGGCCATGGCGGAGAATAAGACCAAATACACCCCGGCCTCCGGCATTCCCCAGCTCAAAGAGGCGGTCTGCTACCGGATGAAGGAGGACTGCGGCCTGGACTACCGGCC
The DNA here is from genome assembly GCA_019421975.1 of Clostridiales bacterium. Taxonomy (GTDB): domain Bacteria; phylum Bacillota; class Clostridia; order Oscillospirales; family Oscillospiraceae; genus CAKTFW01. Next base: position 1,742 of record JAHZEE010000076.1, read on the forward strand.
GGAGAACTGCTTTGTGGCCAGCGGCGCCAAGCACAATGTCTATCTGGCGCTCCAGGCGCTGCTCAATCCGGGCGACGAGGTCATCCTGCCGGCCCCGTTCTGGGTCAGCTATATCGAAATGGTGCGCCTGGCCCGCGGCATTCCGGTGGTGATCTACGCCGACGAGCAGGCCCATTTCAAGATGACCGCAGAGCAGCTGGAGCAGGCCATCACCCCCAAGACCAAGTGCCTCATTCTCAATAACCCCTCCAACCCCACCGGCATGATGTACAACCGCGCCGAGCTGGAGGCGCTGGCAAGGGTCTGCGTCAAGCACGATCTGTATGTCATCTCGGATGAAATCTACAATGCGCTGGTCTATGATGACACCCAGTTTGTCTCCTTTGCCTCTCTGGGCGACGATGTCCGGGAGCGGACAATCCTGGTGAACGGCGTCTCCAAGTCCTATTCCCTGACGGGCTGGCGCGTGGGCTATGCCCTGGCCAACAAGGAGATCACAGGCGTCATGAGCCGCTATGCCAGCCACTCCACCGGCGCGCCGTCCACCATCTCCCAGTGGGCGTCGGTCGAGGCGCTGACGGGGCCGCAGCAGCCCAGGGAGCAGATGCGCTGCGCCTTTGAGAAGCGCCGCAACTATCTGGTGGAGCGGATGAATCAGATCGCGGGCGTGCGCTGCCTCAGGCCGCAGGGCGCGTTCTATGTGATGATGGATCTGAAGCAGATTCTGGGCGCAACGATCCAGGGCGTCAGGATCACAGACTGCGATGTCTTTGCCAAGGCGTTTCTGGACCAGGCCAAGGTGGCTGTGGTGCCCGGCTCCGGGTTTTATGCGCCGGAATATGTGCGCTGGAGCTATGCCACCAGTATGGAAAACATCGAAAAGGGCCTCGACCGGCTGGAAAAATTCCTGCACGGGTAGAAATTGGGGGAGGTTCCGTTATGGCCACAAATGTATATGAGAGTCCGCTATCTTCCAGATACGCGAGCGCCGAGATGCTCTACCTGTTTTCTCCGGACAAGAAATTTATCACCTGGCACCGGCTGTGGATTGCCCTGGCGCGGGCGGAGCGGAAGCTTGGACTTCCGATCACGCAGGAGCAGATCGACGAGATGGAGGCGCACCGGGATGAGGTGAACTATCCGCTGGCCGCCCAGAAGGAGAAGGAGCTGCGGCACGATGTGATGGCCCACATCCACGCCTACGGCGCCGCCTGTCCCAAGGCCATGCCCATCATCCACCTGGGCGCCACCAGCTGCTATGTGGGAGACAACACCGATGTGATTCTGATGCGGGAGGGCCTGACGCTCATCCGCAGCCAGCTGGTCAACCTGATTGACCGGCTCAGCGCATTTGCAGAGAAATACAAGTCCCTGCCGACGCTGGGCTTCACCCATTTTCAGCCCGCGCAGCTCACCACGGTGGGCAAGCGCGCGACCCTCTGGATCAACGAGCTGCTGATGGATCTGGAGGAGGTGGAGTTCCGGATCGGAACTCTGAAGCTGCTGGGCTCCAAGGGGACGACCGGCACCCAGGCGAGCTTCTTGGAGCTGTTCCACGGCGACCACGAGAAAGTCAAGGAGCTCGAGCGCCTGATCGCAGAGGAGATGGGCTTCGACGCGGTGGTCCCGGTCTCCGGCCAGACCTACTCCAGAAAGATGGACGCCGGCGTGCTCTCCACGCTCTCCGGCATCGCCCAGTCCGCCGGCAAATTTGCGAACGATTTCCGGCTGCTGTCCCACCTCAAAGAGTGCGAAGAGCCGTTTGAGACCAAGCAGATCGGATCCTCCGCCATGGCCTATAAGCGCAATCCCATGCGCTCCGAGCGGATCTGCTCGCTGGCGCGCTATGTGATTGCAGACGCCATGAATCCGGCCTACACGGCCTACAACCAGTGGTTTGAGCGGACGCTGGACGACTCCGCCGGCAAGCGGATCTCGGTGCCGGAGGCGTTTTTGGCGACGGACGCCATCTTGAATATCTACCTGAACATCGCCTCCGGCATCCAGGTCTATGAAAAGGTGATTGCCAAGCATGTGCAGGAGGAGCTGCCATTTATGGCGACAGAAAACATCATGATGGATGCGGTGATGCGCGGCGGCGACCGGCAGGAGCTGCATGAGAGAATCCGCGTCCACTCCATCGCGGCCGGAAAGACCGTCAAGCAGGAGGGAAAGCCGAACGATCTGATCGACCGGATTGCGGCCGATCCGGCCTTTGGCCTGAGCAGAGCGCAGATCCTGGAGAAGCTGGACGCCTCGCGCTATATTGGCCGCTGCCCGGAGCAGGTCTCGGAGTTCCTGGACGGCACGGTCCGGCCAGTGCTGGCGCGCTATGGCGCCTGCCTGGACCACACCCAGACCGAGCTGAAGGTATAAATCAGAATGCCGTGGGTTCCGATTTTGGAATCCGCGGCATCTCTTTTGATAGCCGTCTCAGAAAAAAGCGCAGGAATTGTGTAAGATCTGGGAAAACGGTTGACTTTCTGGGCAGAATTCATTATAATTCAATGGAAATTTTAGTGGAAAACACGAAATAGGGGGCTTGCAGCCAAATGAAGAAAAGCAAAAGCATTTTCTCACTGGTGGTGATTCTGCTGCTGATTGCACTGTTTATCACGACCGCGCTGAACGGCCTGAATCTGGGATTTTTTAAGGTAGAATCCGCCAAAGACGGCATTCCCCTTGGCCTGGATCTGGTGGGCGGTTCAGAGATCACCTATGAAGCACAGATTCCGGACGGCACCGCCGCAGAGGACGCGGCGAACGGAATCAAGAGCGCCGTTGCCATGCTGCGGCAGAGACTGGACATGCTGGGCTACACCGAGGCCAATGTCTATGAGTCCGGTACCAATCAGATCGTGGTGGAGATCCCCAATGTCAACGATCCGGAGCAGGCGGTGCAGCAGCTCGGCACCACGGCGGTGGTGGAGTTCCGCGACGCCGACGGCACGGTCTGGCTCAGCGGCTCGGACATCAAGGCTGCGACCTATCAGTATGGCCCGATCGACAACAGCGGTATCTCCACGCACCATGTGGTGCTGGAGTTCTCCACCGAGGGCCGTGAGAAGTTCAAAGAGGCCACCAAGGCGGTGGCGAACCGTTCGGGCGACGACAACTATCTGGAGATCGTGATGGACGGCGAAATCGTCTCCACGCCCTATGTGGACAAGCGGGAATTTGCCGCCAGCGGCATCACCTCCGACACCGCCGTGATCACGCTGGGCAACAACGCCACGGCGGAGAGCGCCTCCTATCTTGCCAACATCATCTCCGCCGGCCAGCTGCCGTTCACACTGGAGTGTGTGAAGCTGCAGGCGGTGGGCGCGACCCTGGGCGAGCGGAGCCTGGAGTCCAGCCTGACGGCCGGCTTTATCGGCATCATTCTCATCATGCTCTTTATGATCGTCGTCTACCGCGTGATGGGTGTGGTCTCCAGTATTGCGCTGACCTTGTACACGGCGCTGTTCTGTGTGATCCTGTCTGTCTGCAAAATCAATCTGAGCCTGCCCGGCATCGCCGGTATCATCCTGACCATCGGCATGGCGGTCGACGCCAATGTCATCATCTACGAGCGCGTCAAAGAGGAGCTGCGCGCCGGCAAGACCCTGCGCTCTGCCATTGACACCGGATATAAAAATGCGCTGACGGCGATCATCGACGCCAACATCACAACCATCATCGCGGCGGTTGTACTGTGGTGGCAGGGGACAGGCACCATCATCAGCTTTGCGCAGACGCTGCTGATCGGCGTGGTGCTCTCCATGATCGTCATGCTGATCGTCACAAGAGTTCTCCTGAAGGCCGCCGTTGGGTTCAACATCCGCAGCCCTAAGGCCTACGGCGTTTGATAAGGGGGGAATCACGATGTTTCAGAATTGTAAGTTCAGTTTTACCAAGCACTTCAAGCTTTTTGCAGCCATTTCCATTCTGCTGGTCAGTGTGGGCGTGATCAGTCTGATCTGTCTTCCCTTTGGCGTCCGGCTGTTCAATTTTGACATTGACTTTTTGGGCGGCACGACGATGCAGTTTGAGCTCTACACGGATGTGGACGCCAGCGTGACCGCCCAGATCGAGGACATCGTAAAGGATGTGACCGGCGCTGCGCCCTCGTCTGTGACCAAGGCCGGCGACAGCGGCACCCAGGTGGTCATCAAGGCGCTGGAGCTGGACTCCGAGACCCGGAATCAGGTATTCCAGGCGGTCGCGGCGGCCTATAATCTTCCGGAAGGGGACCAGCCGATCAAGAGCGACTATGTCTCCGCCTCGGTGGGCGCGGACCTGAGAAACAGCGCCGTCATCGCGTCTGTGGCCGCGGCGATCTTGATTTTGCTGTATATCACCATCCGCTTTGAGTTCCGCTCCGGCGTTGCAGCGGTGATTGCGCTGCTGCACGACCTGCTGGTGATGCTCAGTATGTATGTCATCTTCCAGATTCCGTTCAACATGAACTTCATTGCAGCGGCCTTGACCATTCTCGGTTATTCCATCAATGCGACGATCGTGGTCTTTGACCGGATCCGCGAAAGCAGGCGGCTCAGCCCCAAAGAGGAGGTTCCCGCGGTGGTCGACCGCAGCATCTGGCAGACGATGAACCGCAGCCTCAACACCACGATCACGACGCTGCTCGCCATCATCCTGCTTTTGATCTTCGGCGTCAGCTCCATCCGCAATTTTGCGCTGCCGCTCACCATCGGCATTGCTGCCGGCTGCTATTCCTCCGTCTGCCTGTCCGGCCCGATCTGGAACAAGCTCAGAGGCAAAGGCGGCAGCCGCCACGCCGCATAATTCGTTACCACGGCATCGCCGGGACACAGGGTATCCTGTGTCCCGGCTTTTTTCTGCGCTCCCATCACAGGGGGTATATCTGGACAACCCGGGTCATAGGTTTTAGGGGAAGTGAGAGAATGGCAACAACCAATTTAGAGCCAATTTTGGCCGTCCTGCCGCCGGAAATCCGGCAGGCACTGTCACGCATTCCACCGGATACCCCCATCGAGGAGCTTCGGCTGCGCGCGGGCCTTCCCTGCACCTTCCTGACAGATGGCAGGGAGGAGGTGCTGCACACCTGCGGCGCGCCGATCCATGTGACGAGCGCCATGCTGCAGCGGCTGGTGGCCGCTGCGACCCACCAGTCGCGCTACTGCGCAGAGGAGGCAATCTCCGCGGGCTATCTGACCCTGCCCGGCGGCCACCGCATCGGCCTGTGCGGCACTGCGGTTTTGCAGGGCGGCGCCCTGCAGACCATTCGCACCTTTTCCTCCCTCTCCATCCGGATCGGCCGGCAGTATCTGGCCGCCGCGGAACCGCTCCTGGCGCCCCTGGGGCGGGGAGAGAGTCTGCTGCTTGCCGGCCCGCCCGGCTCCGGCAAGACCACCCTGCTGCGCGACGCGGTCCGGCTGCTGTCGGACAAGCTGGAGCAGCGGGTGGGGCTGTGCGATGAGCGGGGCGAGATCGCGGCGGTCTGTGACGGCGTGCCGCAGTTCTCCGTCGGCAGGCACACCGATGTTATGACGGGGTGCGGAAAGGAGCAGGCGATCCAGATCCTGGTGCGGACCATGAACCCCCAGTGGATTGCCGTCGATGAGATCACCCAGTCGGAGGATGTGGCCGCCATGACCCAGAGCTCCTACTGCGGCGTCCGGTTTCTCGCCACGGCCCACGCCCAAAATCCGCAGGACCTGGCGAACAGGCCGGTCTACCGGCAGCTTTTGCAGAGCGGCGTCTTTCACGCCTTTGCCTTTTTGACGGAACACAAGCAGCTGCGCCTGGTCGGAGAGGAGGAAATCTATGGTTCATCTGTTAGGGGCCGGCCTGCTCGGCATTGCGGCGGCGATTCCCGGCTGCCTGCAGGCCCAAAAGACCATTTCAGAATACCGGATTCTGCAGCAGCTCTCTGAGGCGGTCCAGATCATGCACAGCGAGCTCAGCTGCAACCTGGTGACAGTGCAGGAGCTGTTTTGCCGCGCCGCAGACTGCGGCAGCCCCCTGGACATGCTCTTTCACCAGGTGGCGCTGCAGCTGCAGCAGGATCCCTACTGCAATGCGGAGACAG
>JAHZEE010000077.1 GCA_019421975.1 Clostridiales bacterium
TGAGATTGCAGCAGTCCATGTTTTTGTGGACGCAGTTGTCGCCGGCTGATTGGCTGCGGCATTCGGAGGTGTAAAAATTGATAAGTACAATGGATGGAGCACAGCTTTGCTCCATGATGAGGAACGCGGCGGCCTGTGTGGAACAGCACAAGCAGCAGATCAATGAACTCAATGTCTTCCCGGTGCCGGACGGCGACACCGGAACCAATATGAGCCTGACGCTCTGCGCGGCGGCGACCGATCTTCAGAGCGCCGGCGCGCTTTCGCTCGGGGCGGTCGCCGGCGCCGCTGCCTCAGCGCTGCTGCGCGGCGCGCGCGGCAATTCCGGCGTCATCACTTCCCTTCTGTTTCGCGGCTTTGCCAAGTATCTGAAGGGGCTCGAGTGCGCCGACGGCTATCAGTTTGCCGCCGCCCTGTCCGAGGGTGTGGAGACCGCCTACAAGGCCGTCATGAAGCCGGCCGAGGGCACCATCCTGACCGTCTCCCGCGTCTGCGCGGAGAAGGCGCTGGAGGAGGCGGTGCAGAACCGCTCGCTGGAGCATGTCCTGGAGTTCTGCCTCTCGGCCAGCAGGACGGCGCTGGAGGAGACGGTCAACCAGAATCCGGTGCTCAAGAAGGCCGGCGTGGTCGATGCCGGCGGCATGGGATTCTTCTACATCCTGGAGGGAATGCTCAAGGGACTCCGCGGCGAGGTGGTCGAGGTCGACCTGTCCGGCCAGGCGCCCAAGGCGGCGGCCGATTTCACCGAGTTTGCCACAGAGGACATCACCTTCGGCTACTGCACAGAGTTTATCGTCTCCCGTGAGAACGACAAGGACCCGGAGCTGCTGCGCAGCTTTCTGGGCGAGCTGGGCGACAGCCTGGTGCTGGTTGCCGACGACGAGATCATCAAGGTCCATGTCCACACCAACCACCCCGGCGCCGCGCTGGAGGAGGCGCTCACCTACGGCGGCTTTGTCACAGTCAAGGTGGAAAACATGCGGCTGCAGCACACGGAAAAGGTGATGGATGCCCAGGAGCTCAAGCCGGCCGAAACGGCCGCGCCGGAGAAGAAATACGGCATCGTCACAGTCTGTTCCGGCGCCGGCATCCGCTCTGTCTTTGCCGACCTCGGCGTCGACGGCTTTGTGGAGGGCGGCCAGACCATGAACCCCTCCACCGAAGACATTCTTCAGCAGATCAACCGCACGCCGGCAGAGATTGTGCTGGTGCTGCCCAACAACAAAAACATCATCATGGCCGCGCAGCAGACGATCCCGCTCACCGACAAGCAGGTGGTTGTCATCCCCACCACAACGGTCTGTCAGGGCATCACGGCCCTTCTGAATTTTGATGCGGCGCTGGATCTTGAGGCCAATGAGGACGCCATGACCGAGGCCATGCAGGCCGTGTCCACCATCCAGATCACCTATGCCGCCCGGAATTCCGACTTTGACGGCGTGCAGATCCGCGAGGGGGACTACCTGGCCCTGTACAACGGCGCGCTGCTGGCCACCAACGCAGATCTGTCTGAGCTGCTGCAGGCCGTGGCCGCGCGGGTGGACGCCGACGGCAAGGAATATATCACCGTGTTCTGCGGCGCAGATACCTCTGCGGCACAGAAGGAGCTGGCACAGTCCATCTTCCAGGGCATCTGCACCGATGCAGAGATCAGCGTGATCGACGGCGGTCAGCCGGTCTATTACTTCCTGATCTCCGCAGAATAGTCAAGGGTAAAAAAAAGAGGAACCGGAATTCCGGTTCCTCTTTTTTTACTGCTCTGCGTAGTTCACAAACGACAGGTTCAAATCCACCTCGCCGTCGATGCCGTCCACCTGGCCGCTGGAGGTGTACTGCCACATCTGGAAATTGTAGTGGAAGGTGGGTGCATCTGCGTATTCCGCCAGCCACAGATCGTACTGGTCGATCTGCCGCAGGTCATATTTCAGATACCCCGTGTTGAGAGAGACATAGACCATCGGCTCATAGCCGGCCGCCGCCACGGCCTCACAGAACGCATTGGCGCATGCGCCCAGGGTGTCGGTGTCCAGATTGTCTGCGCGGGCATTGCTCTTTCCAATGACCTCCCAGTCAAAGACGACGGGAAAGGAGATCTCGTATCCCTCGATTCGCTCCAGCAGATAGGCGGCCTCCTCCTCTGCCTCCTCCACGGAGATCGCCTGCGAGAAGAAATAGACGCCGACCTCCAGCCCTGCGTCCAGCGCGCCCTCGATGTTCTGCTCAAAATGGGTGTCCTCATAGAGCGCGCCGTTTCCATAGCCGCGGCCGCCCACGCGGATCATGGCAAAGTCCACGCCGGACGCCTTCACCGCCTCCCAGTCAATCTCCCGCTGGAACTGGGACACATCCACGCCCGCAAGGGTCTGTACCTGGTCGGAGTGATATCCGATCTTCCCGTCCTCCCACTGGAACAGCGCCGCGTCATACTGGTTGGCCGCAACGCCGGGCAGAATGTCCAGCGTATGCGAGCCGAAGGTGATCACATGCGCCGGCACATCCATCTTGTTGATCTGCCAGACAATCTTGCTGATCTCCGCTCTGGAGATGGATTTGTCCGGACTGTAGACCCGCTGGCCGTTGACCAGCGAGCCCTCCACAACGCCGGCCTCATAGAGCGCCAGCACGGCGGGGTCTGTGGTGTCTGCAAAGACAGAGCTGCCCGTCGGTGCGTCCAGCTGCAGCGCCGCGGCGGCAATCCTTGCAATCTCCAGCCGCGTGGCTGCCGCGTCCAGGCTCGGAATCTCTCCCTGGGCCACAATTCCCTCGCCAATGGCCAAATCCAGGTAGCCGCTGGCCCAGTGGCTTCCGGTGGCCGGCTGCTCTGGATAGTTGGCGGCCACCAGGATCAGCTTGAGCGCCTGGCCATAGGTGACCTGGCCCGTCGGGCGGAAGGTTCCATCCGTATAGCCGTCGATCACATTGTCCTGGTAGAGCGCGGCCACATAGCTGTAATACCACGCGCTGGTGGGGACATCAGAAAAGGGCGACTGCTCGTTGATCTTCCACTTGGCCTGCACCTTTCGGTCCTGCCCGGCAATCGACGACGCGCTCAGCTGGGTGCCGTCCTCCAGATACCAGCCCAAAAATTCGCAGTGTGTCCGGCTGGCGGTCGGGAGCGTCCCATAGGCGCTGTCCGTCTGGAAGCATACAATGTCATTTTCCACCGTGCCGCCGGCCGCATCCAGAATGAGATATGTATAGTCCGGCGAATCGCCGTCCCCATAGTCGCCGTAGAGCAGCAGCTTCGCCTCGTCAATCCGGCGTCCGATCAGGTGCTCGTCCACCGCGGTTCCCACATGGCTCCAGATGACCATGGCGTCGACCACCTCAAGGTCCGTGCAGTTGGAGAGGCCCCGAATCAGGCAGCTGGCAAACCGATAGTCGGGATCCATCCACTCCGCGCCCAGGGTATAGGTAAAGCTGACCAGGGCGTCGAACTGCGTCTGGCTGCAGGTGATATTCTGCTGCTGCAAAAAGTCATTCACCTGCTGCTCTGTTGTCTGAAGCGCCTCGAGCATCAGCGCCTCCGCAGCCTCCTCTGTGATGCCATCCGGATACGCTCCTGCGTCGCAGGCGGTGCCGTACCCAATATACCACTTGCCGCCGCTGGAGTACATGGTGGGAGAAAAGCTCTCATAGTTCTGAATAAAGGCGATCCCTCGCTCGCTGGTCTGCAGCGCCTGTGCCTCTGTTGCCGCGGCTGCACTGCCCAATGTCAGCAGCATACAGACCGCCAGCATCGCCGAGATGATCCTCTTTCGTATTGTCAAAATAAAGCTCCTTTCCATTGTCCGCATTATGAGCTGTCCGGGCCTATAATGTCGATATTATAACAGCCATCTGAGAAAATGACAAGTCCGCCCCCCAAGATAGAAAAAATCCCCAGTGCAGCGCACTGGGGATTGAAACGATAAAGTTAAAAGTTAGTTGAACAGGCCCCAGGGGAAATCCGACATTCCGTCCTGCTGCGAGCCACTTTGAACCGGCGCCTGGCTGGTCTGGCTGGAGGTGGTCTGCGCATCCGGCTTCTTCTCATCCAGTGTCAGGTTCAGCGTCTGATAGCTTCCGGTGCGGTACACCGTCACCGACATGGCGTCGCCGGCCTTCCGCTGAGAGAGCTCGCTGGCCAGATCCGTGTAGGACAGGACAGCCGCATCGTCGACCGCTGTGATAATGTCACCGGCCTTCATCCCGGCCTTCTCCGAACAGCTGCCCGTGTTGACGCTGTCCACATAGACGCCCATCGGCAGGCTGTAGGCAGAGGCCGTCATCTGGTTGAGATCCCGTACCACAATGCCCAGGCTGGGTCTGCCCTGCACATAGCCGTACTGCATCAGATCATAGGCAATGTCCATCGCATCGTTGATGGGGATTGCAAAGCCCAGGCCCTCAATCTCGTCGCTGGCATATTTGGCCGAGGTAATTCCGATCACATTGCCGTCCATATCCAGCAGCGGGCCGCCGGAGTTGCCCGGATTGATCGCCGCATCGGTCTGCAGCATATTGATGGGAGTGCCATCGGTGTTGATGGTGCGGTCCAGCGCGCTCACATAGCCCACGGTCATGGAGTAGGTCAGCTCCCCCAGGGGGTTGCCGATCGCCGCCACCATCTCGCCCACCTTCAGCTGATCCGAGTCGCCGATGGAGGCCGCCTGCAGGCCTGTCGCGTCGATCTTTAAAAGGGCCACATCGTTGGCCGCATCCTCGCCGACCAATGTGGCCGTGTAGGTACTGCCGTCATAGAGCGACACCTGGATTTCGTCGCTTCCCTCCACCACATGGCAGTTGGTGAGAATATAGCCGTCAGTGGAGAGAATGAAGCCGGTACCTGCCGCCGCGCTGGAGGACGCCTGGCCAAAGACATTGACATTGGTGGTGGCCCGAATGCCAACTACACTGTTGACCGTGTTTTCGTAGACCTCATCCGGTGTCAGCGATTTGTTGTGATCGTTGGTGTTTACCACCAGCGGGTTCTGCGCGCTTTTCTCCTGCTGCTGCACCTGATTCACGGTCGGCTGCGTGTCGTAGGCGCCTGAAAAGTGCAGCACACCGGACATGGCCGCGCCGCCTGTCACACCGCCAACCATTGCGCAGGCCAGTGCAACCGCCACAATTTTGGGCCCGGTCATCCCCTTATGGCGCCTTTTCTCTCTGGCGGCTGGGGCGGACTCCTGTACAGGCTGCGTCCTGGCCAGATCCTGCTGTTCCATATTCTCTCGATCCTGGTATTCCATAATGACCCCTCCGTCATCTTTGTTTTGGTGCCATTATCATATCGATAAAATATGTCTTAAGTGTGACAAAAATCATAACGAATTTAAAATTCAATCGTTTTGCAAAAGTTCGCCAATTTCCTCAAAGAGCATCTGCAGGTCCGCAATCATCCCGTCAAAAAAGCCGCCGCGCTTCATCTCCACCACCATCAGGAACAGGGCCGGCACAAAGACCATGCCCAGAATGCCGCCCCACACCATGCCCACATAAATGCACAGGAGGGAGAGCACCGTCGGCAGGCCGGTCTGACCGCCGACAATTTTGGGTTCCAGCAGCTTCCGGCCCAAAAACACCACAAAGGTGATGACAAACAGCAGCGCCGCCTTCTGGAAATCTCCTGCCAGCAGCACAATGCAGCCCCAGGGGATCAAAACGGTTCCGGCTCCCAGAATCGGAATAAAATCCACAATGCAGACCACCGCTGCAATCAAGATCGCAAACGGCTGGCCGTAAAATGCCAGACTGACCCCTGCAATCACGCCCACGCCGGCCGAGAGAATAAACTCCGCCCGAAAGTAGCCATAAAACGCCTTCCTGGCCGCCCCGCGCATAATGCTGAGCTTCTTCTGCACCGTCTGCGGCACAATCCGCGCATAGATCCGGTGCAGGCCCGGATAGTCCGTCATCATATAAAAGGTGGCCAGCAAAAAGACAATGGTGGAGATGGCAAAGTTGACCACCCCCGCCAGCATTCCCTCCGCCTGCTCCACCGCGGGGAACGACAGCTGCGCCAGGCGCTGCTCCAGCCACTGCAGCGCCCACAGGACCACCTGCTCAATCTTGTCGCTGATGGCCGCAACGGTCTGCGAGCTCCACCCCAGGAGATTGGCCAGCTGCGCAGCGGAGTTCTGCAGGGTGGCGATGACATCCAACTCCATGGTGTCCCAATTTGCGACAAATCCGACCGCCTCCTGATAAATCCGGTAGATGGCCGCTCCAATCAGTGTGCCCACGATGAGCAGCAGCAACACGGAGATCAAAACAGATCCCACATTCCGCGTGGCGCCAAAGTGCCGCTGCAGCCATTTGATCGGCACATTCAAAAGCCCCGCCACCAGATAGGCAACGACAAGCGGCAGCAGGATTGCAAAGACCAGGGAGCCAAAGAGCGCCACCAGAATCACCACTGCAACAATGAGCCCAAACCGCAGCAGCAGCCTGCCGTGCATTCGCCGGCGCGCCTGCGACAAATCCTCCAATTCCATGCCGGATTCCCCCTTCCATCGGCTTCTTTTAGCATACCATATTCCGCCCATTTTACAAGAAAAAATGTGATGCCCGCAATGGGCATCACACCGCAACGCAAAAGCCCAGAAACCGCAAGGGCTTCTGGGCTTTCTTATCTGGCGGAGAGAAAGGGATTCGAACCCTTGAGACGCTATTAACGCCTACACGATTTCCAATCGTGCGCCTTCGACCAGCTCAGCCATCTCTCCATGGCGCCATCGGCCTGTCTAATCCAGCCGGACAGCTTTGTTATAATATATGATTTTGGGACGATTGTCAAGCATCCTCTAAAATTTTTAGTCGCAAAATTCGCAGCGTGTTCCACCTCTCCGTCATGGCTGCGCCATGCCACCTCCCCTCCAGGGGAGGCTTAAGAAAGCGCTCAGCAGCCGGAAAGGCTCCCCTTGAGGGGAGCTGTCAGCGACAGCTGACTGAGAGGTGGCCTGCACCACAAGCGCCTAATTCTTTTGTTGAATTTGACCATGTTCGTTTTCATATTCGCGAATATGCTCAAGGAGTACATATTCTATATAATTTGTCATAGAGCGATGCTCTGATGAGGCTAAAATACCTATTTTTTCAAAAACCTCATCTTCCATTCTGAGTGTAAATACCCTTTTATTCGTAGCCATAATAAATACCTCACCTGGCTTTTTTATATTATGATACAAGTAAAAGGCATTGATGTATGCACTCTATTGACAATCAAGTGATATCATTTTATAATATAAAAAAAGCACCTAGCATTTAGATGCCTCATAAAAAGTATTCTAGTTGTTATTGGGAGAAACAAGAACAACACGGCAGCTATGGAGGGCGGCAACCCTCCATAGCCTGCGCAGGCGGTACTAGCGCCTACACAATGAGATTCGATCTCAAGCCTGAGGCCATTATACATGATTTGCGGGTATTTCGCAAGCTGTATATCCTTTGTGTGGTTGAGCGAACACTGTGTAGGGCATTTACCGGCCACAGGCCCAAGGGCCTGGGCTACCCCGAATCAGACGGGCGATGTGATGCCTTGAAGCGCCTCCTTCGCCTGCTGGTTCGGAGATTGATTCAGGAACAGGGTGTGACACACTTTATCTCCGGCATGGCCCAGGGTGTGGATCTGTACGCCGCGGAGATTGTGCTGGAGCT
>JAHZEE010000078.1:0-1464 GCA_019421975.1 Clostridiales bacterium
CGACGGTGGGAATCACCAAGATCACGGGCACGGATGTGGCCTTTGCGGCAGAGGCGGATATGAATGTCAAGCTGCTGGGCCGCGCCATTCGCATGGACGACGGCAGGATCTGCGCCTATGTGTCGCCGCACTTCGTCTCCCAGCACAACCAGCTGGCCAATGTGGAGGATGTATTCAACGGGATCGTGGTGCGCGGCGACGCCATCGGCGATGTGATGTTCTACGGCCGCGGCGCGGGCAAGCTGCCCACCGCCAGCGCGGTGGTGGCGGATGTGATCGATGCGGTCAAGCACTTTCACGCCAGAAAATATATCGACTGGGCCGAGGGTGGCCCGGATGCGGTCGGCGACATGCGCGCGCTGCCGCTCAAGTGGTTTGTGCGGACCCACCAGAGCGCCATGCGCATCGGTGCAGCCTTTGGAGAGGTGGAGATCCTCAGCAGGGTGATCGACGGGCAGACGGGCTTCTTCACCCCCCTGATGCCAAAGGCAAAACTGGACGAAATTTTGGCGGCAGGCTTTCAGGCTGCGGCGGCGCCGATTCCCGTCATGGAGTGACGGGCATAGAATGGGAAAAACCCGTTTGGGGAATTGGAGGCAATTATGGCACTGATTGTACAGAAATTTGGCGGAAGCTCGGTGGCAGACGCAGACCGGATCCGCAATGTGGCACGCATTGTCACGCAGACCTATCAAAAGGGAAACGAGGTGGTGGTGGTCCTGTCGGCACAGGGCGACACCACGGATGATTTGATTGCGAAGGCATCTGAGATCAATCCCAGGGCCTCGAAGCGGGAGATGGATATGCTGCTGGCCACCGGTGAGCAGATGTCCATTGCACTCACCGCCATGGCCATTGAGCAGCTGGGCTTTCCGGTGATCTCCCTGACCGGCTGGCAGGTCGGGCTGCAGACCGACGGTACTTACAGCGCTGCGCGCATCCGCAAGATCACGGGGCCGCGCATCCGCGAGGAGCTGGACAAGAAAAAGATCGTGCTGGTGGCGGGGTTCCAGGGGATCAACCACTATGGCGACATCACCACCCTGGGCCGCGGCGGCTCCGACACCACGGCGGTGGCGCTGGCGGTGGCGCTCAAGGCGAACCTGTGCCAGATCTATACGGATGTGGACGGGGTTTACACCGCAGACCCGCGGCTGGTGCCGGACGCGCAGAAGCTCGATGAGATCACCTACGACGAGATGCTGGAGCCCAGGTGCTGCACAGCCGCTCGGGGGGTATGGCGAAGCGGTACGGAATGGAGATGGAGGTCTGCTCCAGCTTTTCAAAAAAACCGGGGACGATCGTCAAGGAGGTTGTAAAAGATATGGAGAAAATGTTTGTGAGCGGCGTGGCGCAGGACAAAAAGATCGCGCGCATTGCCCTGGTTGGCCTGGCGGATGAGCCGGGGGTGGCCTATCGGGTGTTTGCGCTGCTGGCCCGGCAGAACATCAATGTGGACATCAT
>JAHZEE010000078.1:1589-7614 GCA_019421975.1 Clostridiales bacterium
ATCGCCAAGATCTCCATTGTAGGTGCGGGGATGGCGACCAATCCGGGTGTGGCGTCGCAGATGTTTGAGGCGCTCTATGAGGCCAATATCAACATCCGCATGATCTCCACCAGCGAGATCAAGGTCTCCGTCCTGGTGAGCAAGGAGGACTCCGAGCGTGCAGTGCGGGCGATCCATGACAAATTTTTCCACTGATTGCTGCAAAGCGGGATAACCGTCCCCCCTCGTCCATACAATGGGGCGAGGGGGGATTTTTGTGCGGTGTGCAACGCAGAGAATCTGGATGGCCTGGGGCCTTACGGCACTGATCGGCACCGGCCTGCACTTTCTGTACGACTGGATGCCGTTCCAGCTGGTGGGGATGATTGCGCCGGTCAATGAGAGTGTGTGGGAGCATTTAAAGCTGTTGTTCTGGCCCTTTCTGCTGGCATGCCCGTTTCTGGCCCGGCAGGGAGGAACCCCGCAGCGCGGCTGGGGCGCCTGCTTTGCCGGGATGCTCCTCATGCCGGCGCTGCTGCTGGGGATCTATTACCCCCTGCGGGCGGGGTTTGGGGTACAGACAGAGGTGATGCCCATTGTGCTCTACTATCTGGTGCTGGCCTCTGGCTTCTGGTTCACCGTCCGGCTGTCTGACTGCGCGGCGCTGGGGCGCTGGGCGGGCGTACTGCTCATGGGCGTGGGCTTCTATGTGGCCTGCCTGGTCGTCTTTTCCGTGGCCGCGCCCCCGCTTCCGATTTTTCGGTCATAAAAATAGGGATTGACAAGACAGATCGCCCGTGCTAAAATAACTGGGCAGAAGAAAGAAGGAACGGTGGCCCGTGCCTCACCTCAAGCATTGCGAAGAGGTTGATATGGATACAGATTCCCAGGGGGATTGTGTGTTTGTACGGGTACCAGAGGTGTCCGTACTTTTTTTATTGCTTTTGGAGGTGTTTTCCCATCGGAAAATTAGAACATCAGCTGAACGAGGAGATTACAGATAAGGAGATCCGCGTCATCGGCGCAGATGGCGCACAGCTGGGCATTATGGTGCCGGCCGACGCGCTGCGGCAGGCCTATGAGCAGGATCTGGATCTGGTCAAAATCTCGCCCAATGCCACACCGCCGGTCTGTAAGATTATGGACTATGGCAAGTTTCGCTTTGAGCAGACGAAAAAAGAAAAAGAAGCCAAGAAAAACCAGCGCATTGTGGAGGTCAAGGAGATTCGGATGTCTCCGAGCATTGACACCAACGACTTCAATGTAAAGCTCAAGAATGCGCAGAAATTTCTGAAAGATGGCGACCGCGTCAAGGTGACGGTCCGCTTCCGCGGCCGTGAGATGGCACACACCAATATTGGTGAGGAACTGCTCAAGCAGTTTGGCGAGTCCTGCGCTGAGGTGGCCTCTGTGGAAAAGAATCCAAAGCTGGACGGCAGACACATGTCCATGTTCCTGTCGCCCAAAGCAGCCAAATAATATTTCCAGATACGGAAGGAGAAGCAACTATGCCGAAGATCAAGACCCATAGCGGCGCGAAGAAGAGATTTAAACTGACCAAGAGTGGTAAGGTCAAGCGCGCGCATGCATTTAAGAGCCACATCCTCACCAAGAAGGACACCAAGCGCTGCCGTCGGCTGCGCAGCGGTGCCTATGCCGACAAGACCAATGTGGACGCGATCAAGAAAATGATCCCGTACAAATAAGGCGAGATACAGGAGGATTAAAAGATGGCTAGAGTTAAAGGCGCAATGATGACGCGCAAGAGAAGAAATAAAGCACTGAAACTGGCAAAGGGTTACTGGGGCAGCAAGTCCAAGCACTTCAAGATGGCCAAAGAGGCCGTCATGAAGTCCGGCACTTACGCATATTCTGGCCGTAAGCAGAAGAAGCGGGATTACCGCAAGCTGTGGATCGCCCGTATCTCCGCTGCTGTGGCGCCCTACGAGATCAACTACTCCCGCTTTATGTATGGCCTGAAGAAGGCTGGCATCGAGATGAACCGCAAGATGCTCTCCGAGATGGCGATTACAGATCCGACCGCGTTCCAGAAGGTGGTCGAGACGGCCAAGGCCGCTCTGTAAGAATACAAAAACCAGCAGATAGACATCTGCTGGTTTTTCTTATAGTGCTGTGAAAGGAGAAAACGATGACACGGGATGCAGTTTTAGAGGAGGTAAAGCGGAGGTTTGGAACGAGTCCGGACTATCCGTGGGCAGACGAGCCGACCTACGCCGTGCTCCGTCACCCGGACAATCAAAAGTGGTATGGTCTGCTCATGCGGGTGCCGAAGCAGAAGCTGGGGCTGGACGAGGCGGGCGAGGTGGAGATTTTGAATCTCAAATGTGATCCGGTTCTGCTCGGCGCTCTGCGCGGCAAAGAGGGGATTCTTCCGGCCTACCACATGAACAAGGAACATTGGTTTACAGTCCTGCTGGACCGTTTTTCCGCAGATGAGGAGCTGCGGCAGCTCATCGACCTCAGCTATCAGCTGACGCAGAGCCGCAGGCGGCCAAAGGAGAAAAGGTAAAAAAGTGCCCGCCCTGTTACAGATGCAGGGCGGGCATTTTTTAATCCTGTTTGGGAAATGCGCCGCATCCAAGGGGCGCGCTGGCAAAACACTTGTTGCAGGAGATGCACTGGGCCTTTTCCTGGCTGCCGTTTTTCCATTTGTTGGGCAGCGCCGGGTCCAGGATCAGCGGCCGGGACAGGGAGATGCCGGCGATGTTTCCGGCGTTGAGCCATTTGTCGACGATGGCGGGGGTGCGGTAGCCGCCCACACTGATTACCGTGGAAGACACCTTGTTTGCAAGCGCTATGGCCGCCTGGGCGTTGTAGGCCTCTGCATCCTCATTTGGGACCGCGCGGAAGGATTTGGACTCGCGTGTCTCAGACAGCCCGCAGCTGACCTCAATGGCGTCAATTCCGCGCCGGGAGAGCTCCTGGCACACCCAGAAAAACTCCGCTTCCGTCATGCCGGGATCTGTGAGATCGTCGCGGTTGATCTTGATCCAGAGGGGGTAATCGCGGCCCACTGCGGCCCGGACGGCCTCATAGATTTCAAAGAGCAGCCGGGCGCGGTTTTCGATGGGGCCGCCGTATTCATCGGTGCGGCGGTTAAAGTAGGGGCTGAGGAACTCGCTGACGAGGTATCCGTGGGCGGCGTGCAGCTGCACACCGTCGGCGCCGGCCTCCTTGCAGATCCGGGCGCACAGGGCAAAGTCCTGAATGGTCTGATGGATCTGCTCCAGTGTCATGGCCTGGGTCCTGTCAGAGTCGGAGGGGGCCAGGGGCAGCATGCCCTCCGGCAGCATTTTGGGGTTGGTCCTGGAGCCGCTGTGGTTGATCTGCGCCACAATCCGGCAGTCCCGCTTGTGGAGTTCGCCCACAATGTCAGAAAAGGCGTCAATAAAGGTCGGATCCTGCACCTGTACCATTCCCTTGCTGAATGCGCCTGTGGGGCTGACGCACATGGTGCCGGTGATGATGGCGCCGACCCCGCCGTCGGCAAGCGCTGTATAGATGGATTTGAGCAGCGGCGTGATGGCGCCGCGCACCGCGCCGCCCGCCTCAAAGGTGGCGCTGCGCACCAGGCGGTTTTTGCAGTGGATGCCGCCCAGAACGACGGGCTCGAAGAGCTGTTTGTTGGACATGATTCATTTCCTCCCAGATTGTGTATATGGTTCCCAGAGCACCAGGCGGCCGGCCCGGCGCGTGGCATTTAAATCGATGATGCGCTGGTTCCGGCTGCCGCGCCACGGCAGCTCCAACGAGCGCTCCGCCTGTAAAAATGGGCCGTCGATGAGAACATCACAGGCGTCCAGCAGCGCCAGCTCCTCCGGCCTGGCGCGCTGCAGCAGCTGCTCGTAGGTGTAGCCGGTGTAGCACCAGACATTGAGCCCGCGCTTCCGGGCCGCCAGCGCCAGCGCAGTACAGTCCTGAGCCTGGGCGAAGGGCTCGCCGCCGGAGAGGGTGATGCCGTCGAGCAGCGGATTGTCCGCGGCGAACGCCAAAATCTCGTCAACCGGATACGCTGTACCGCCTGCCGGATCATGGGTCTGCGGGTTGTGGCAGCCGGGGCAATGGTGCGGGCAGCCCTGCGTAAAGATCGTCAGCCGCAGGCCCGGCCCATCCACGATGGAGTCGCTGACCACCTCTGCAATCCGCATGGCTCACTCCAGATGCAGCTGCTTGTCCGGCAGAACCGGATGCACAGCGCGCAGCGTGTGGCTGACACGGTCGCGCACCTCCGCGCGTTTGGCGTCGTTAAACCGGTCCAGGGTGCCGACCAGATAGCCGGTGATGCGGCGGATCCGGTCGAAGGGCTGCTCTGGCGTCTCCTTTCGGCCGCAGCGGGGACAGGTGTCGCCGATGATCCCCTGATAGCCGCACGCCGGGTCGCGGTCCACCGGGTGATTGATGGAGCCGTAACCGCATCCGCATTCCCCCATAAAGCGGACAATCTTCTCGAAGGCCTCCAGATTCTGGAGCGGGTCGCCGTCCAGCTCCACATAGCTGATGTGACCGGCGTTGGTCAGCGCGTGATAGGGCGCCTCCAGCTGGATCTTGCGAAAGGCGCTGATGGGATAGTAGACCGGTACATGAAAGGAATTGGTGTAATACTCCCGGTCGGTCACGCCGGGGATGTGGCCATAGCGGGCGGCATCGATTTTCACAAACCGGCCGGAGAGTCCCTCGGCAGGGGTGGCGAGCAGCGTAAAATTCAGCTTGTGCGCCTGACTCTCCCGGTCCATGCGCCCGCGCATGTGGCCGACGATGGACAGGCCCAGCTGCTGGCTCTGCTCGCATTCGCCATGGTGAAACCCCGTCAGCGCCTTCAGGGCCTCAGCCAGACCGATAAAGCCGATGGAGAGCGTGCCGTGGCGCAGCACCTCGCGCACCTCGTCGTCCGGCTTCAGCTTTTCGCTGTCAAGCCAGTTGCCCTGGCCCATGAGGAACGGGAAGTTCCTGGCCTTCTTCCGGCACTGGTATTCAAACCGCTCGAGCAGCTGTGCCACACACAGGTCCAGCATACGGTCGAGCCCCTGAAAGAAGGCGTCCACATCGCCGTGGGCCTCGATGGCAAGCCGCGGCAGATTGATGGAGGTAAAGGAGAGGTTTCCGCGCTGATTGACAATCTCCCGTGTGGGATCGGCTACATTTCCGATGACCCGGGTCCGGCAGCCCATGTAGGCGATCTCCGTCTCAGGCCGGCCGGGTTTGTAGTACTGGGCGTTAAAGGGGGCGTCCAGAAACGAGAAGTTGGGAAACAGCCGCTTGGCGGAGCAGCGGCAGGCCAGCTGGAAGATGTCATAGTTGGGGTCGCCCGGATTCAGGTTGACGCCCTTTTTGAGCCGCAGGATCTGGATGGGGAAGATGGGCGTCTCGCCGTCGCCCAGCCCCTCCTCCGTGGCAAGCAGCAGGCAGCGGATGGCCATTCGGGCCTCGGCGGAGGTGTCCATCCCATAGTTGACGGAGGAGAAGGGCACCTGGGCGCCGGCGCGGGACTGCATGGTATTGAGGTTGTGGATGAACGACTCCATGGCCTGATGGCAGGCCTGCTCCGTCTCCTGTGCGGCGTGCCTGGAGGCAAAGGCCTGCGCCCTGGTGATCTCCGGCAGCTCCAGGCCGAACAGACGCTGCAGCTCCTTGGCCTCGGCGGCCAGATAGGAGGCCGGCATGGTGAGCGCCGGCGACAGGCCGCGGCGCAGCAGCGCCGACTGGACCGCCTTCCACCTGTCCGCATCCAGCGTGCAGTGATCCAGCAGCTCCAGCGCCCGCTGCAGATTGAGCCAGTAGCGCTTGCGGTAGGTCTTGCGGACCCCCTCGGCCATGCCGTAGTCAAAATTCACAATGCTCTGGCCGCCATGCTGATCGTTCTGATTGGATTGGATGGCGATGCAGGCCAGCGCGGCGTAGGACATGATGTCGTTGGGCTCACGGAGCCTGCCGTGGCCGGTGTTGAAGCCGCCGTGAAACAGCTTTAAAATGTCGATCTGGCAGCAGGTTGTGGTCCAGTAGAA
This sequence comes from Clostridiales bacterium, assembly GCA_019421975.1. Lineage (GTDB taxonomy): Bacteria > Bacillota > Clostridia > Oscillospirales > Oscillospiraceae > CAKTFW01. Next base: position 7,592 of record JAHZEE010000078.1, read on the forward strand.
GTCCATATCGTGGATGTGGATAT
>JAHZEE010000079.1 GCA_019421975.1 Clostridiales bacterium
ATTTTAATGGTCAACGCTGGCATGTTTGCGGAGCTTGACGGCGTCACTTACAACGCCGTCTATATCGCGACCGCCATCTCTGCCGTGGTCGGCACCATTCTGATCGGACTGCTGTCCAATCTTCCCCTTGCACAGGCCTCCGGCATGGGGCTCAACGCATTCTTTGTCTACACGGTTTGTATGGGCTTTGGCCTCACCTACGCCAATGCGCTGGTCATGGTCCTGATCGACGGCATCGTCTTTATTCTGCTGACTGTCACCGGCCTGCGGCAGAAGATCTTCGACGCCATCCCCCACGCTGTGCGGGTCGCCATCCCGGCCGGCATCGGTCTGTTTATCGCATTCCTCGGCCTTCAAAATGCGGGCCTGATTGTGAACAGCGCCTCCACCTGCGTCACCCTGGCCTCCTTCAACATTCTGAACGGCACCGCCAGCTGGGCCACAATTATGCCGATGCTGGTCACCATCCTGGCTGTGGTCGCCATCGCGGTCATGTCTGCCCGTGGCTTCCGGGGCGCCGTCATCTGGGGTATTTTGGGCGGCGCTGTGCTGTACTATCTGCTGGGCTTTACCGTCTCCGGGTTCTACGAGGGCTTTGCCGCCGGGATGTCTCTGAACCCCTTGACCGCGTTCGAGGAGTTTTTCCAGCTCTCCTTCGGCAAGGTCTTTACCGAGGGATTTGACTTCTCCGCCTATCTTCAGACCCCCGACACCGCCTCTCTGATTATTCTGATCGCCACCACCGCCCTCGCCTTCTGCCTGGTGGACATGTTCGACACCCTGGGCACGCTCTACGGCGCCTGCGCCCGCGGCAACATGCTGGACAAGCAGGGCAATGTGCCCAATATGGAGCGCGCCATGCTGGCGGATGCCATCGCCACCACCACCGGCGCCGTCTGCGGTACTTCCACCGTCACCACTTTCGTCGAATCCTCCGCCGGCATTGCAGAGGGCGGCCGGACCGGGCTCACCTCTCTGGTTGCCGCGGCGCTGTTCTTCATCGCCATGTTCCTCAGCCCCATTGCCGCGCTGGTTCCCAGCTGCGCCACCGCAGCCGCGCTCATCTATGTGGGCGTTCTGATGATGCACTGTGTCAGGGAGATCGAATGGACGGACGCCGCCACTGCAGTTCCGGCCTTCCTGACCATCGCAATGATGCCCTTCGCCTACAACATCTCCTATGGCATCTCCTTTGGCATTTTCTCCTATCTGCTCATCTCCCTGTTCACCGGCAAGGCCAAGCAGATCAAGGCCGGCACCTGGGTCATCGGGATCCTCTTTGCCGTCATGTTCCTGCTGACACACTGAGAAAAGGGGATTCAAAAAGGCGACTGCAAAAGCAGTCGCCTTTTTGTTTTCATGATTTCGTTACTCTGCGCACCAGCCGCCATCGACAATGATGGGCTCACCGGTGGTGTAGCTGGAGGCGTCGGACGCCAGGTAGACCGCCGCGCCTGCAATCTCCTCGACCTCGCCAAAGCGGCGCATCGCCGTCTTGCGCAGCAGACCGCCGCCGATCTTCTCGTCGGTCAGCTCCTTGCGGTTGAGCTCGGTGATGACATAGCCCGGGCAGATGGCGTTGACCTGGATGTTGTGCTTCGCCCACTCCAGCGCCAGCGCGCGGGTCATCTGCAGCACGCCGCCCTTTGCGACGCAGTACGGCAGAACCTGCTTGTCGGCCACAACGCCCAGAACAGAGGCGATGCTGATGATCTTGCCGCTCTTCTGCTGAATCATGATCTTGCCCGCTGCCTGAGAGCAGAAGAACACTGCCCGCAGATCCAGCGCCAGGACATGGTCAAAGTCCTCCTCGGTCAGATCCTCTGCACGCTTGGTGATGGCAGAGCCGGCATTGTTGACCAGCACATCCACCCGGCCGTACTTCTCCATGACCGTGTTGAACAGATTCTCAATGGCCTCAGACTTGGTGATATCGGCCGAGACGCCGATGGCGTCGGCGCCGTACTTCTCACGGATCTCTGCTGCGACTGCGTCGCACTCGTTCTGCTTACGGCTGCAGATCACGACCGTACCGCCGTTCTCCGCCAGCGCCTCAGCAATCGCCTTGCCGATGCCCTTGGTGGAACCCGTGATGACGCAAACCTTGCCCTTTACATCAATTTTCATAACTTAAATCCTCCTCATTCCGAATCAGTCGTCCAGGAACACGACCGGCTTGATCAAATCCTTGGGCTTATCCTTCATCAGATAGAAGGCAGCCTCCACGCCCTCCAGGCCCTTGAAGGTGTGGGTAATCAGCTTGCTCGGATCCACGCGGCCGCTCTCAATGATCGACAGCATCCGCTCCATGCGGCGGCGGCCGCCGGGGCACAGGCCGCCCATGATCTGCTTATGCGCCATACCGGAGCCCCAGGCCAGAACCGGAATCTCCAGATTCTCGATGCCGGTAAAGAAGTTGATGTTGGAGACCTTGCCGCCGGCACGGACCATCTTGATGGCCGCCTTGAAGGAATCCCCATCGCCGCCGGCGATGATCACGCGGTCCACGCCCTTTTTGTCGGTCAGCGCCTTGACCTGCTTGGCGATGTCGCCGTCGCGGTAGCTGATGACATCCGTCGCGCCGTACTCCTTTGCAATCTTCACACAGTTGGGGCGGGTGCCGACCACCATCAGGCGTCCGGCGCCGCGCAGTGCCGCGCCGGCAGTGGCCATCAGACCCACAGGGCCGATGCCGATGACACAGACGCTGTCGCCGAACTGGATGTCGGCCAGCTCCACGCCGTGGAAGCCGGTGGTCATCATATCACAGGCCATGACCGCCTTCTCCAGCGGCATTCCGGCCGGCAGCATCGCGGCATTCATATCCACCTGCGGCACGATAAAATACTCTGCAAAGCAGCCGTCCAGAGAGAAGGCGTACTTGAACGAGTCGTTGGGCGCCTTGGTGTGCTGATGATAGGAATCCTCGATGCTGGGATTGTGCCAGTCCGGGGTGACAGCCGGCACAACGATGCGGTCGCCGGGCTTGAAGTCTGTGACCTCATTGCCGACCTCCACAACCTCGGCCAGGGCCTCATGGCCCAGAATGCGCTCATTCAGGAACGCAGGGGAGCCAATCTCATAGGCGTTATGTACATCAGAAGAACAGGGCGCAATCGCAATCGGACGCACCAGGGCGTCATAGGGACCGGGCTTCGGAGTCGGCTTCTCAATCCAGCCCACTTCCTTGCCAGGAACCGTACAACCAAATCCACGCATGGGAAAAACCTCCTTATTATTTTTCCCCCGCCAGCTTTTTTTGCAGGCGGAGTACAATTTCATCCAACAGCCGGTCCCTTGTGACCGGCCAGCGGTCGACTGTGTCCGGCGTGACAAACACCAGCTTTTCGGGCGGAAACGGCGGCACCGACGCACAGCCTGCTGGGCAGGCGTTGAGTACCAACAGCGCGTCAGGTGCCACCGCTTCGTGAAAGGCTGTAAATGTCAGATCCGGAAGTCTGGTCTGCACCTGCTTCAGTACCTCTTTCATGTCGAGATACTCGTTACAGTGACCGCAATACTTCACCGCGACCTCAGCCAAGGTTTATTACTTTGCGAAAGAAACGCCTGCGATCTTCTGCGCAGCCTTCTTCTTTGCCTCCAGGTTGCAGAGCTTCGCGTACATGACCTTCTGGGCCTGGGGGGAGCCTGCGCCGTGCATGCTCTCCACCAGAGCGACACCGCCGGTCATCACCTCCACCAGACGGGCCATGCGGATCCGGTCCTCAGTGGAGTAGCCCTCGACGCCGTGCAGATACTTCTCGATATACTTGCCGGTGACCGGGTTCTCCAGATCCTTCTGGGACGGGATGGTTGCCAGCAGGCCGCCGCCCACATCCTGGGCCAGACGGTCGATCTCATAGATCATGCTGGTGACATTGTGCTTGTCGACATTGGCCAGCAGCGGGTCGACAAAGTAGCTGCCGCAGGCAGTCGGCTTGCCCTCGGCGGAGCAGGCCAGCGCGCAGCACCACAGGGTCTCGGTCAGGTGCATCATCTGGTTCAGCTTATCCTTGATGTGCGCTGCCTTGCTGTAGCCGCTCATGTCGGCCAGAGTCGCGGCGGCGCCCACCACGATGTCGGAAACGCCGGCCTTGCAGCCGCCGTAGTTCTGGCGGTGATAGCAGGCGAAACGCTCGACCATCATGCCGGAGAACTGATACTCGCCGCACATAAACACGCGGTCCCAGGGGACAAACACATCGTCCAGAATGGTCATGCACTCGCCGCCGACCACGCCGAAGCGCGCGTTGCCCTGGTCGATCTCGCCCTCGTACTTCCGGCCATCGTTGGTCTGGCGGCCAAAGATGTGGAACACGCCCGGCGCATCGACCGGAATGGCGCAGGAGACACAGTAGTCGGCATCCTCAGCGCCGAACGCAGAGGTCGGCATAATGAGCATGTAGTGGGAGTTGACCATGCCGGTCATGTGCATCTTACAGCCACGGACCACGATGCCGTCGTCGCGCTTCTCGACCACATGCACAAACATGTCCGGATCCGGCTGCTGGGACGGCTTCAGGCCGCGGTCGCCCTTCGGGTCGGTCATGGCGCCGGCCACCATCCAGTCGTTCTCCTGCCACTCCAGCAGGAACTTCTTGAAGTTCTCATGGTAGTGGGTGCCCATCGCCTGATCCAGCTCGTAGGTCGTGCTGTAGGTGGCGTTGCAGGCATCAAAGCCGACACAGCGCTGATAGCAGGTGCCGGTCTTCTGGGAAATCATACGGAGCATCTTTACCTTCTTGATGAGGTCCTCTTTGCTCTGATGAATGTGGGTAAAACGGTTGATCTTCTTGCCCGTCAGATGGGAAGTCGCGGTCATCAGATCCTCGTACTGGGGATCCTCTGCCAGCTCATAGGTCATGGCTGCGGAGTTCACATGGCCCTTAATCAGCGGATGATCGATGACGGCTGCGCCCTCGACCAGCTCGCCCATCACATATACTTTAATGTCTCTCTCACGAAGGCTCTGTCTGTACTCTTCACCGGTTTTCATGTAAGCACCTCCAAATAATATGTATCGCGTAATTCCAAGCATATTACCTGCTTACGCCCAATACACTTACAGTGCCATTATAAAAGGGCGTTTTGACAAAATCAATCGACTTTTTATACCAATTTTGTAGCTAACATACAGTATTTTTATATAACTGGCACCAATGTACACACCTGTAATTTCCAATTTTTTCTATTCCGGCCGTGTTTCCCAGGGTCGGACCATTTTTGCTGCGCGCATGAACCGGACAAGCAATTCTCTGCCCACATTCCGGAAAGTACAAACAATGGAGGAATATTATGGAACTGCTTTTCGCATCGATTCTCTTTCTGATCGGCCTGGGGCTGATCGTCAAGGGCGGAGACCTCTTTGTCGACGCCGCGGTCTGGATTGCGCGTGCATCGGGGATGCCGCAATTTCTGATCGGCGCCACAATTGTCTCCATCGCCACCACCATGCCCGAGCTTGTCGTCTCCTCGCTCGCCGCCATCCACGGGAACATGGAGATGGCCATTGGCAATGCCGTGGGATCCGTCACCGCCAACACCGGCCTGATTCTCGGCATCTCCGTGGTCATGCTCCCCATTGCCATCGCCCGCAGGCAGTTTCTCTTCAAGGGGCTGTTGCTGCTGCTCAGCTGCTGTGTGCTGACCTTCTTGTGTCGGGACGGCAGCCTCACGCTGGCGGAGTCGGGCATCATGCTGGGGCTGTTTGCCCTGTTTTTTGTGGAGAACATTTTGCACGCCCGCGCCCAGGCCGGCGCGCAGACCACTGCGATGCGGCTCCACCCCGGCCGCCGCGAAATCGCCGGCAACCTGTTTTTCTTTCTGGTCGGCGCCATCTCCCTTGTAGTCGGCTCCCGCCTCTTGGTCGACAACGGCGAGCTGCTCGCCATCGCCCTCGGTGTCCCAACCCGGATCATCGCCATCACCCTGGTGGCCATCGGCACCTCGCTTCCGGAGTTTGTCACCGCAATCACCGCGCTCGTCAAGCGCCAGGGCTCCATGTCGGTGGGCAACATTCTGGGGGCAAACCTGATCGACATCACCATCATTCTCCCGCTGTGCTCGATCCTCTCCCACGACGCGCTTCCGCTCTCCGCCTCCAGCAGTATGGTGGATCTGCCCATTATGCTCGCAGAGGTCGGCATTGCCGTCATCCCGACCATCTTCCTGCGCCGGTTCACCCGCCTGCAGGGGCTCTGTATGGTGGCGCTCTACTGCTGCTACTTAACCTACTCCATCACCATGTGACAAAACCGGACATGCCGCCTGGCATGTCCGGTTTTTATTCCAGCATCTGGGCGCTGCAGCGCAAGCCCCGCCGTCTGTTTTGCCACCGCCGCCTGGGGGCTGGCCGGAGTCGGCTGCACCGCATCAGGCGTAGATTCTCCCCTCTTGTGAAAGGCCCCCGTCCATCTGCCGGCGGACGGGCGCCGGAGACGGAGTGGGCGCAAACAGCCGCAGAAAAGGGCCTCCCGCTCTCATGGTAATTCCATCAGAGCGGGAGGTCAATGCAGTTGACGCCGGATTCAAAATCCAGTATTATTATTTGTAAACTGCTTGGATTGAGGTGACATCATGTCCCATTTAAATGAATTATACTCCACAGAACGAATGGCATTGGGAATTCAGGACATCATTGAGAGAGTCCACTCCATCGCCAGCTTTGATCGTTCCATGCAGCCGGAATTTGTCCAATGCGATGCCGCAGCTATGACGCTGACCGTCCGGTACCGGGTCTTGCCCTGGATGCTCGGCGCCAATCAGGCGCTGCACAGCGGCATTATGACCGCCATGGCCGACGACACCATGGGCGTACTGGCGGACTACAGCGCCGGCGGTCCCGGCACGCCGACAATCACGATGGAGGTGAACCATCTGCACCCCGCGCCCGCAGGCGCCAGCCTTCTGTTCCAGTCGCAGCTCTGTGCGCTCGAGGAACACATGATTCATATGTCCATCGTGTGCCACGCAGAATCTGCGCCCAGCACACGCCTGCTCACCGGGACCGGCATCTACTACCGGCCCACCCAAAAATGAGAAAACCATCAGAAAGGATTACCGCATCATGTCTGATTTTCAGATTCCCGCCCGTGAAACCTGTATGGAGGCCCTGCAGGAGAAGCTCTCCGCTCTGCGCCAGGAGGGCACCTTTGACTCCTTTATGAACCCGCAGCTCGAGCAGTTCGACTACGACAACAAGGAGCTGACCCTCCGCTTTGAGGTCAAGCCGTGGATGCTCAATGTGCTGGGCATTGTCCACGGCGGCCTGTACGCCTCCATGGCGGACTGCGTCATGGGCAGCATCAGCTGCTTCTGGACCAGCTCCCCCATCACGCCCTCTGTCTCGCTGCAGATCAATTTCCTGCGCCCAGCCAAGGACGGGGACACACTGCTGTTCCGCGGAAAAATCATCTCCGCCGGCCGGACCATGATTCACGCCAGCATGACCGCCTGGAAGGCGGGCGCGCCGGACAAGCCGCTTCTGACCGGCTCCGGCATCTTTTTTAATCCTCACTCGAAGGATTGAGAACCTCTGCCGCCACAGCGGCCACCTCCAACGCCGTTCGTTTTTC
>JAHZEE010000008.1:0-272 GCA_019421975.1 Clostridiales bacterium
CAGAGAGCGGAAGCTCTTGGAGTTCGCGTCCACATTTTCGGCCGTCTTGTCCTCGACGGTGTCATTAAAGGCGATTCTCCGCGCTCCGGAGGTGAAGTAGAAGGACTCGATGGTCGCCGCCTTTTCTACACTCGCAACGGACATGGAAGCCGCGTAGGTCGAGGGGCTCGCGACCGTGCCGTAGTCCGGGTTTGCCGTCAGAGCGTGGCCCTTGCCGATCGGTGTCCCCAGCGCGGAGCTGTATTCGTTGCCGGCGGAGACAGACAGCATAA
>JAHZEE010000008.1:300-5440 GCA_019421975.1 Clostridiales bacterium
CCCCGGCGTCCACAATGTTCTGGAACACCTCTGCGACGCCCTCGTCGCCCTCAGGCGTCGAGTAGCCCGCAACGGAGCCAAGGCTCATATTGATGACATCCGCGCCCAGTGCGACGGCGTCGTCGGCGGCGGCGAGGACATCATCCCAGGTCGCGCCATTCGAGCCGCTGGAGCTGAAGACCTTCATCACAAGGATCTGTGCCTCCGGCGCAACGCCGACCACATCTGCGACCACGCCGTCGTTTGCGGCGGCGATGCCGGAGACATGGACGCCGTGGTCGCCGGCGCTGCCGGGCGTGACATCGGTGTCGTTGTCCGCGTAGTCAAAAGCGAAAGGCACCTTGGCGCTGCGGTATACCTGGCTTGCCGTCACGCCGGGCTTTTTCTCCTCGGCATTCAGCGCCTTGTCACTCAGCACTGCCGCAATGTCACTTTGCGTCAGGGCGGGATTTTCCGGCGCGCCCTGGAAGGACTTGTGGTTGACCTCAAGCCCTGTGTCCAATACGGCGATCACCATACCCGCGCCGTCGTAGCCAGAGGTATTGGCCATGCCTCCGAGCTCCATCGTACCCGCCTGCATATCCGGCGCGACCTTGAAGGTCGGCGCGGCATAGGCCGCAGAAACGCCGGGAAGCTGCCGGATCTCATCCAGCTTGCCGTAGGGGACGACGGCGGCGAAGCCGTTCGTCACGGTGGTATAGCTGTGCAGGATTTCAAGGGCCTCGCCATCTAGCACCTGTGTGGAGATCTCATTCTGCACGCTGCGCTGTAGCTGTGCCGGCGCCTTCCGTGCTCCGCCGCCCGGCGTCTTAACGACAATAATCGCGGTGATCCGCTCATCAGGGTCGATCTCATCTGCCGGCTCCAGCATCTCGAGCGCGGAGTTCTTCAACTGCTCCACACGCTGTTGCGAAGCCGCGGGCGGCTCCTTGGCCTGCGGATCCACTGCGCTGGCGCCGACGGTTCCCAATGGAAGCATCATGGCCACTGTTAGCAGCGCCGCCAAAAGTCTTTTTAACATGCAACACCTTTCCTTTCTCTCTCTCTCTTGCTCTCCCACCGCCCTCTCTGCGTAGCTGGGGCCGGTTGCCATTTCGGTTAGTGCAGACTAACTTTCGGAGGAATTTTTTGCTTCCCGTGAAGGGAAGCATCCGAAATCAAAAGCACAGCGCGTTTTACCGCTGCGGAGAGCATATGATTTGTATCTCGTCGATTTGTTCTTGCTGACTTGCTGCGTATTACAGCACAACCCTCGGTCTGTCCCGCGCTGAAAAATGAAGCTCCATACTTCTCCTCCTGTGATGCGGCAAAATATTTCTGTTGTCTTATAGATCGGCCCCTATGTGGTGCGGACAGACAACATTTTATTTTCATTATACAGATTTTGTAGGATTCCGCAAGAGGGAAGGAATCTTTTTTACCAGCCTTCGCAGTTTTTTGCAAAGAAACACAAGGGCCGGGCGCATATCCTTTTGCGACCGGCCTTCCTGCCAAGGCTTTTTTGCTGTTTTTGTCTGCCATGGGGTATGCGTGCTGCGTCGCAGAGGGCTGTCTGGCCGTCGCATCCCCTATGCATAAGACAACAGAAATAGTTTGTCCTAAGACACCAGCCGCAGGCGGTTGAGCGTCCTTTCATGCTCCGTTCCGGTGGAGATCAAGTAAAGGCGGGTGGTCTCAATGCTGCTGTGGCCCAGCACATCGGCAAGCCGCGCAATGTCCCGGCAGTCCCGGTAAAACGCCCGTGCGAATACATGGCGCAGATTGTGGGGAAACGCCTTGCTCTCATCCACGCCCGCATACCTGCACAGCCGCTTCATCTCTGCCCAGATCTGCCTGCGTTCCAGGCGCCTTCCGCTTCCGGTGAGAAAGATCTCCCCGGAGGCAATTTTGTTTTTCCGGGCGTATTTCAAGAGCTTCTTCGCCAACTTGCTGGGAAGGAGAATTGTGCGGATTTTACCCTTGAGGGAGATCTCCGTCTTTCGCGCCTGCGCCGCCTCCACAGTGATATACTGCACCTCGCTGACCCGCACCCCTGTGGCGCAGATAGTTTCCAGCAGTAGGGCCAGGCGCTCCTTGCCCTGCGCATATGCGGTGGAGACAAGACGCTCGTACTCTGTACGCTTCAGCTCCCGGCTGTCGTCCCGGAACAGCCGCCGCTGCAGCCGCAGCGCCTTGACGCGGCAATCTGACAGACCGGCCCATGCGAGAAATCGATTGACCGCCGCCAACATGGCGTTCACACTGGCCGGAGCGAGCCCCTCCCGCAGCAGACGCTCCTTCCACGCGGACACGCGTTCTTTTGTAATGGTTTGGCCGCCCAGATCAGCCGCCAGCCGCTGCACATGGCGCAGGTAGTTCTCAACAGTCCCAGCTGCCTTTTCCTCTCTGCGCAGATACCGACCAAAGGCCGCAATCCGCTCCGTCGTAATACTCCGTTTTTCCATGTCTCCATAGCCTCCTTAATATATGGGTATAGCCTTATTCTGCCCTCCCCGGAGTTCGCTGTACGGGAAAGGAGCTGCGCCCAGGCCCGAAGTTCCGCTGTTGGCGCTCCTTCATTTCCCTATACATCCCCGGCCGCCCCTGCGCTCAAGCGGACAGGCGCAAAAAAGCCGCCTGCATCCCTGCAGACGGCTCTTTCACAGTGATCTATTGCGTGCAACAAGTTCAGAGAATCTATTCGTCCAGCATCAGGGGGTTGCGATCCTCCTTCAGCTTTTTAGCTGTTCACGCTCCACCTCTGAAATGCTCTCGGCGCGGGCAAGCCCTCTGGCATTTCACCGCCAATTTTCTGAATGGCGTCCCGGACCTCCTTTCCCACTGTGCAGTGGACAGAGCTGGCCTCGGACAAGCCCCGCGGATCATCCCGGCGTTTTGAAACGCGGCATCTTCCGCCTGCCCTGTGATACCGGCACGATGGGCGGCGTCGGCAAGCATGGTATTCCAGCTTTTGCCCTCAAATCTGACATAGCTGCCACCCGCCTACGGGCAGTATAGCACACTTTCTGACAAAAAAATACTGCGAGTTTCACCCTCCGCCATTGCCGCCGCAGGGCCATTCCCGGAAAAGGCCCTAACCCGTTGATTTCAAAGAGTTAGAGATTCCAAACACATATTTTCCATGAGAGTTGTAGGGGACGCTCTCATTGGGCTGCAATGCTTCCCGCCCATGCCTATCCCTGCGCCGGGGAGCTTTCCGGCCAGGGGCGCGCTGCCGGAGACGGCTTCGAGATAGGCCGCCTCCCGGTACCCTCATGGAGCATCCTGCTTGCTGTCTGCCGGCATCTGCGAACCGTTGAGATTCCGTCATTGGAGCAATCCAGCGTGTTCAGCACCATCTTCTTTTAAGAGCTACTGCAGGGGTTCAGTGAATTCACGCTAATACTGTCTTGTGAAACCCGGCCTTATGATCTCCCTGTTTTTCTGCAAAGGAACTGCAAAATCACCGATTTCCTCAAACCGGGAAGCTGGTCGGTTGGCAGGGCGGCGTCCAGATATTCGCTGCCCAGAGAAGGCAGGCGATTCTTCCTGAAGAAAAAGCGGCAGCCCCATTCGCCGGGGGAGATAGTATAGCGCACCCCGTCCAACCTCGGTACGAGATACGAGGGTTGGTATTCTGGCATTTGACTTCTCCTCTCAAGGGTGGTATGATGATTAACCGAGTAGTCGAACTGACGATCCAGAAAACCTGTTTTGCGCTAAGGAAGCTAAGGAAAGTAGAAAAACCCGTCTATCACCAGAATGTCAAGGAGTATATGATACCACATGCTCCGTTCGATCAGTCCGGTAATGACAGGGCTTTTCCGCTATTGCAGACCAACATGGATTACCAGGGATAATTGGGTTGATATGCCTCCTAAGCGGAACGCCGCGTGTTTGAATCACGCCAGACGCGCCAAACATAGAGGCTCATCCGAACTTCGCGATTCCAGGGGAGTTCGGATTTGCTTATCTGGAGCCGTTTGCGACGGCGGAGGGAGTGTGGGCAGATCCAATATGCAACAGAGCAACATCTTTGATGAGAAAAGTGTCTGGAAGATCCTGCTGCACATCGCCCCGCCGGTGATGCTGGCCCAGCTGATCCAGGCGATGTACAATATTGTGGACAGCTATTTTGTCGGCAAGTTTTCCAGCGACGGCCTGACCGCACTGTCCATTGTCTATCCCATCCAGCTGATCGCCATTGCGGTCGCGGTCGGCACGGGCGTGGGCGTCAACACTCTGATGTCCCGCCACTACGCCCAGCCCGAGAACAAAAGAGCCGCTGCGACCGCGGGAACGGGCATCGTGCTGGCGCTCTTGAGCTGGATTGTGTTTGCGGTGCTCAGCACCCTGTTGATGCGGCCCTATGTGATGACCTCGGCAGAGTCGCCTCTGGCGGTGGAGTATGCGGTCCGCTACGGCACCATCGTCTGCATCGGCAGCTTTGGGCTGTTCTTTGAGAGCATCTGGACCAAGGTGCATCAGGCGGGCGGCAACATGCGCCTGCCCATGCTGGCGCAGATTGCCGGCGCGCTGACCAACATTGTGCTGGACCCGATCCTGATTTTCGGTCTGGGGCCCATCCCGGCCACCGGCGTGGCGGGGGCGGCCTATGCGACGGTCGCAGGTCAGGTGGTAGCTGCGCTCATCACGATCTCCGGCTTCCGCAGGCCGCCCGCCCCCGGCCGGCTCTGGGCCTATGCCAAAAAGATCTACCGGCTGGGCTATCCGTCCATTCTCATGCAGCTGCTGTTCACGGTCTATATCGTGGCGCTGAATATGATCCTGGCCGGCTTCTCGGACGACGCGGTGACGGTGCTGGGCCTCTACTATAAAATTCAGTCCTTCTTCTTCATCCCCCTGGCGGGGCTGGAGACCTGCATCGTGCCGCTGCTGAGCTACACCTACGCCAAAAACGCCTATGACCGGTGCAAGAAGATCATGACAAGCTCCGTGCTGCTGGCCATGAGCTTTATGCTGCTGGGGGTGGCCTGCTTTGAGCTGATCCCGGCCCAGCTGCTGGGGATCTTCACCGAGGAGACGGCGGTCATTGAGATCGGCGTGCGGGCGTTTCACATCATCGGCGCAAGCTTCATCCCCGCGGCGATCTCCCTGCTGATGCCGGTGTTTTTCCAGGCCATCGGGGCGGCCATCCCCC
>JAHZEE010000008.1:5450-14355 GCA_019421975.1 Clostridiales bacterium
TGACCCGGCAGATCTGCTGCCTGATTCCGATTTTCTGGCTGTTCTCCAAAGTCAGCCTCAATGATACCTGGTTTGCCTTCCCGATCGCGGAGGTCGTGACGGGCAGCCTGGGCGTGTTCCTGTATGTACGGCAGCTCCGCGGGTGGCGGCTGTACAACACCAGAAATGCCAAGCAAGACAGAAAGGGCGGCACTGCGATGAAGATGATTACGGCGATTGTCAGCAAGAAGGACACGAATGTGGTGTGCCAGGCGCTCAGCGAGGCCGGGTTCTACTTTACAAAAATGGCCTCGACCGGCGGCTTTCTGACCGCGGGCAACACGACCCTGATGATCGGCACAGAGGACGAGAAGGTGGCGCAGGCGCTCGATGTGATCCGCGCCAACTGTTCCCGCCGCGTGGAGAAGATCTCCTCCAATGTACAGCTGGCAGTGCCCTCGACGGCCTATCCGACAGAGGTATCCGTGGGCGGCGCCACGGTGTTTGTGACAGAAGTAGCGCAGTTTGAAAAAATGTGAGTCTCAGTCCGGACGGTCCTGGCGGGCCGTCCGGGCCTGTTTGTAGCGGCGGGCCGCGCCGGATCTGCCCGCGGAGATGATTCAGAAGGGAAGGGACCGAATGATACAGATTAATGTGGCGCTGGACCTCTACAGCAGCGCTGTCTGTCTGATCCTGTTTGCCCATCTGGTCGTTCAAAACCGCAGGCTCCGGCCGGACAAGCTCCGCAGCTGCTTTATCCTGATGTGCGCGTTCAATGCGGCGATGTCACTCTGCGATATCACCAACTGGACCTGCGAGGGCCTGGCGAATCCCTGGAATCCGGCGCTGCTGTGGTCTGGCAGCCTGCTCTATTGGCTCTGCGCGGCGCCGCTGCTGCTGGCCTTCACGGCCTATCTGATCGCGTTTCTGGAGCCTCGCGTGCAGCCCAATCGGTGGTTTTGGAGGACTGCGGTGGCGCTTTGCGCGCTGCACATGGCCGGGTGTATCCTCTCCATCTGGACTGGCCTCTTTTTTGATATCACAGAGGGAAACTACTATGAGCGCGGGCCGCTGTTCGGCGTCTCACAGGCGATTCCGGCGGCCATCTATCTGCTCGATGTCATTTTGTTCGTCAGGTACAGAGAAGCGCTGCTGCGCAAGGACTTCTGGATGCTGTCCAGCTACATTATCCTGCCGGTTCTGGCGGAGATCGTGCAGATTCTCAACTATGGCATCGGGCTGCTCAATACCGGTGTCACCATCGCGCTGCTCATCATCTTTATCAGCGTTCAGACAGACCGGGAGCTGCGGCTGGAGCGGCAGGAAAAAGCGCTTGCGGAGGCCAGAATCGACACAATGCTCAGCCAGATCCAGCCGCATTTTCTCTACAATGTGCTGACCACAATCCACCGGCTCTGCGACCTGGATCCTGAGCAGGCCAAGGCGGCGATCCTGGATTTCTCCCAGTTTCTGCGCGGCAACATGAACTCGCTCACCAGCAAGACTCCGATTCCGTTTGCACAGGAGCTGGACCACACCCGAAATTATCTGGATCTGGAGCAGCGCCGTTTCCAGGCGCGGCTGCAGATCCGATATGAGATTGAAGTGCAGGACTTTGTCATTCCGCCGCTGACTCTGCAGCCGCTGGTGGAAAATGCGGTGCGGCACGGCGTTCTGCGGCGGGAGACGGGCGGCACTGTCACCATCCGGACGGCACACTCTGAGGACGCCTGGTATGTTCTGGTGGTGGACGACGGTGTGGGATTTGACCCAGCGGAACAGGCACAGGGGGACCGGATCCATGTGGGCATCTCCAATGTGCGCGAGCGGCTGGCCGGTCTGTGCGGCGGGACGCTGGAGCTGCACAGTGCGCCAGGGGCCGGGACGACGGCGATGATTACAATCCCAAAAGGGGGAAACGGACATGAATTATCTCATTCTGGATGATGAGCCGTTGGCGCTGGAGGATCTGGAGGCGGCTTTGCGGCAGGCTGCTCCCGGTGGTATTTTACATGGGTTTTCCCTTCCCAGCGAGGCCATGAAATTTGTGGAGCACACGCCGGTGGATGTGGCGTTCCTGGATATTGAACTGGGAAGCGCCAGCGGACTGTCCTTCGCAAAGCAGCTGAAGGACCGGTGGCCAGAGGCGCACATCGTCTTTGTCACGAGCCATGAACAGTATGCAGTCAGCGCGTTTCAGATTCATGCAACGGGCTATCTGCTCAAGCCGGCCAGCGCAGAACAGATCCGCCGGGAGCTGACCTTCCTCTATGGAGAGGCGGCGCCCCAAAAGCAGGTCGGGGTCCGCACCTTTGGCGGATTTGAGGTGCTGGTAGACGGCAAGCCGCTGCGGTTTGGAAGGGCAAAGGCCAAAGAGCTGCTGGCCTATCTGGTGGACCGGCGCGGCATGAGTGTCAGCAACAGCGAGGCCTGCGCCGTTTTGTGGGAGGACGCCGCAGGCGGCGCCTCACAGAAGAGCTACTACCGCACCATTGTGACAGAGCTCCGCGCCACCCTGCGCGCCGCCGGCGTGGAGGAGATCCTCCGGCGGGGATACAACAGCCTGGCGATTGTGCCGGAGCGGCTCGACTGCGACAGCTACCGCTTCTTATCCGGCGATCCCCAGGCGGTCAACAGCTACCGGCATGACTACCTGCCCAACTACAGCTGGGCGGAATTCTCTGTCGGCGCGCTGGAACAACAGTTTTAAATCGGTCTCACAGGCGCCCCCGGGTGGTAACTCCCGGGGGCGCCTGCTGCTTTCCGGCAGAGATACAATATAAAATAGCTGCCCACTGGCCCGGATTCAAAATTTTTAAGAAAGTACTCGAATTCTTAAAAAACGAGGGACTTTTGTTGCAGGTTTGTTGCACTGGATTTGCTACAATGATTCCAACTAAGTCGGACATGGAATGCGCGGAAAGGGGGATCCCCCTTTCTTGGAGAAAGCGTTGCTTTCTCCAAATTCCATTGGACGCGGAAAAGAGGAGGCTTGGAGGCATGGGACTGCTTCTGATGGCGGTTCTGACCTGTGTGGGCCTGGGCGTGACAGCCAGCGCGGCGGAACCAGAGTGCGTCGCCCGCTATTACGCCAGGACGGGCTGGGAGGAGCATGGCGCTTGCATTGAGCTGTGGGGCGATCCGGATCTCTATCCATCGGATCTGAGAGATCTTGGCGCACCGGCATTGGGCCAGCTTTGGCCCGGCACTGAGATGAGAGCTTATAAAACGGGCGGCAGCAATTGGTCGTCACCGGGAAGCGGAGCCCCCACAACCAGCTGGGCCCAGGTCACCGTTCAGGGCAAAACCTATGATCTTTTCAAGGAGGAACCCACCGGGATTATCCTCAAAGAGGGAGACAAGGTTGTTGTGGAGACGGGGTGCTATACAAACTACGGGGGACCCTTTGGTGGAAGCATTTTCCCATATTATTACGAGGCGACGGTAGACTACCGCAACCAGAAGAGCAGCTTTGAGATTCAGGCGGACAGCGCGGACGGGTTCACCGCAGGCACGCAGGTTCAGATCCCGTTCCAGGTTCAGACGGACCGCTCCCAGAACAATGTGACCATTTCTCTGGTGGATCTGGACGACAATACGGTGGTCTACGGCTCCGTCAAAGCGGATTTGACGGCCGGCACCCCGAAGGACCTCGCCATCACCTGCGCCAAGCTGCCGGCGGGCACATACGGGTTCACCGTGGAACACGAGGCGCAGATCAACGGCGGCTACCGGTACATCCCGCCGACCGGCACGGTTGGCGATGAAATCACAGTGGTGCGCGCCGACCGGGAGCTGTCGGTCGTGTACAACACCGCAGATGTCATCTGGGCCAGCGGTCCGGCAGCGGTCGAGTGTACGGTGCGCTCCAATGGAGCGGGAACGGCAACCGTGCAGCTGGCGGATGCGAACGGGGCTCCGGCCGCCGAGAAGACGGTCAGCCTGGCGGACACCGGAAACGGGTACTCCGCCGTGGTGAGCTTCACGGACATCCCCTTTGGAATCTATACGGCAAAGGCTGAGACGGCAGAGGACGACTATTTTAACCAGGCGTCTGCAGAGGCCGCGAATTCCATCGCCGTTCGGAGCAACCTGGTGCTTCGGACCAGCGGTTATATCAGGGCGACCGCAATCTGAGAAAGCTTGCGCCGCTTGGCGCTGAAAGCTATAAAACCAAACGGCCGTGCCGTTAAGAAAAGGAGAGATACATATGCATAAGCGAATCCTCAGTCTGCTTCTCGTGCTGGCAATGGTTGTCAGCATGATGCCGACTGCGTTCGCGGCCAATCCCGGAGGCGGAACCATCACCGCCGGGACGGACACCGTGCTGGAGGTCGGAAAGACCTATCGGCTGGTGGTCGAGGGCCTGACGGGAACAGATCAGGCGGAACTGGTCTACGGTACCGACTATCAGGTCGAAAGCGCCTCGGCGTGGCAAGCCAGCAATGGCGACACCTGGGGCGAGGCAGTCGGCACCTTCGACGAGAGCGACGGCAGCCTGACGGTCACGCCCACGGCGGAGGGCACCCAGTACCGTGTCACAGTGCACTTCATTGGGAACTTCGCGGGCAACGATCCGCTGACGCTGACCTATGGCGTGAGCGCCGGCGGAACGGATCCGGAGCCGGTACAGCGGCAGCAGAGCCAGACCACGCTGACCGTGACCGATGCCGCGGACCAGGAGGTGGACGCGGACCCGGTGAAGGAGTATGAGACGCTGACCCTGCTGGCCGAGGTGGAGAACGCCGACGGCACTGCGGCGGCAGACGGCGGCTCGGTCACCTTCTATGCCGGCGGCAGAGCGCTGGCCACAGTCCCCGTGATTGTACAGAGCACGAGCGCGACGGCGGCAGTCTCCTATACCGTCCCCGCGTATCAGGTGGACGGACTGACCCTGGAGGCGCACTATCAGGGCTCGTCCACCTATGCCGCATCCAGCGACAGCAAGACAATCTCCATTTCCTCTGTCACGCTTGATGGCAGCGGTGTGTCCCTGCAGGCTGCGCCTGCACTGACGGCCGGCGTGGAGAGCACCCTCTCGCTGGCGGATGCTGTAAAGGACACCGCAGGGCGGACCCTGACGGAAAATAAGGATTACACCGTTGTCTACTATGAGAACAAGGGCAACGGCCTGTGGCTGCCGGTGACGGGCGCTGCCGTCACGCCGGCCGCGGACGGCTATGCCTATATGGCCCGCATTCTGCCGGCCGGGGAATACACACAGGGCGGCTTCGAGACCGACCCCATCGGCAATGTGCAGCGCCAGGATCCGGGGGCTTCCGATCTGCAGACGGATGCGGCGGAGCTCTGGCAGGGCCAGGCCGCGGTCTATACGGCGTCGTTTGAGAATGCCGCCGGCGGCAGTGTGGATTTCTACTATGAAAAAGATGGCGTCAAGGTCTTTGCCGGCACGGTCCCGCTGGTGGACACTGCGGCAAGCTGCGCCATTATCTTCCCGGAGGCGGGCACCTATGTGGTCTCCGCCGTCTACTCCGGCAGCAGCCTCTACAATGGCGCGGAGGCATCTGTTGCAGACCAGGCGGTGCAGTCGACCACCCTGGACGCCACGGCCACAGTGACCGGCACGCTGGCACTGGGAGAGGACTGTGAGCTGTCGCTGACGGTCCAGGCGAACGGCGGCGACACCTATGATGCCGACGACTATATTGTCGTCTGGGAGCAGAATGACGGCAGCGGCTGGGCCGAGTTCCAGCGCGGCGGCGAGCGCGCCACGGTCCGCCCGGACAGCAATGACTGGAGCTACCGCGTGGTGCTCTATCCTGCGGGCGACTACAAAGAGCCGGCCAACGGCATTGTCTCTGCCCCCATCACCGCGGCCGGCGCGGCGCGGATTCAGACGCTGCTTGCGCTGAGCGCGGAGAACGAGACGCCCTTTGAGGACCGGACAATCACGCTGACCGCCGCCATCACGGATGGGGACGGCCAGAAGGTCTCCGGCGGCTATGTGACCTTCACCATGCCGGACGGCACAGAGGCCGATGTGGCGGTCGATGTGACGGGCACCGCGGTGCTGACCCTTCCCGCGCCGGCCTATGGCGCGGCAGAGGAATACAAGGCGCAGTACATGGGCGACGGCGTGCTCTATCGTGAGAGCGCCGAGGAAACGCTGGAGATCACCAGCCGCTCGATTCAGATTGTCACCTCCGGCGGCCTGGAGATTCTGGATGAGAAGACAAACGCGGCCTACACCGCAGTGGCCGGCGAGACGGCAACCCTGAAGCTGCCGGACCTGTATGAGCAGGGCCAGCAGACCGCGCTGCAGTATGGCGAGGACTACACGGTCACCTGGTATGTGTGCACCGATGAGGTCACCTGGCAGCTGCTGGGGACGGGCGAGACCATGGAGGTCAAGCCGGAGAAGAACACCGACCAGTACAAGGCGGTTGCCATGCCGGCGGGCGACTATAAAAAGCCGGTGGACGGCGTGATCTTCCTGACCACCAAGGGCGAGCTGGTCGTCACCAAGATGGAGCTGACCCGCGAGCCCACCGGCACGGTCTATGTGGGCAACACGGTCACGGTGACCGCGACCGTCCAGCAGGCGGCCGACGACGAGGCTGTCCCGGCGGGCAATGTGTATTTCATCGATGCGGCAACCGGCGCGCAGCTGGCTGTGCAGCCGCTGGATCAGAATGGCCAGGCGTCCTACCGCTTTAAGGTGGAGAGCATCGATCCGGTGAGCATCCGTGCGGAGTACGCCGGCACGGGCAAATATGCGCCCTGCCAGAGCGAGCAGGATCTGTCCTTCACCCCCAGCGCCGCCACCATCCAGGCGGCCAGCGATCAGCTGATCGTGACAGGGGAGCTGGACGCAGGCGGCAAGCTGAAGGTCGGCACGACCTACACACTGACGCTGCCGGAGATTCAGGACGCGGCGGACGCCGCGCAGGTCCTGGAGCTCAATAAGCACTATACAGTGGTCTGGATGTCCAGAAACGAGGATGGCTCCTGGAGCCGTCTGGAGGTCGAGGGCAATGCAGGCAACAGCATCCAGGTGACCCCGGGCCACGAGAATGCGGCCTATACTGCGGTGGTCTATCCGCGCTACGCAGAGGCGGATAACTCCTATTATACAGAGCCCCGCGGCGGCATTGCCATGCAGACGCTGACAGTGGGCACCAAGCTGGAGAGCACCATCACAATTTCTGCCAGCAGCACGGAGGTCTTTGAGGCCACGGATGTCACCTTGAAGGCAGTTGTGAAGCAGGACCAGAACAACATTGCCGGCGGCAGCGTGACCTTCTACCGCGATGCAGAGGCGATCGGCACCGTCGCGGTGGTGAACGGTGAGGCGACGATGAAGCTCACCATGCCGGCCTGGAATGGCACGGACGATGTCTACGACTTCACCGCCCAGTACAATGGCACCGAGGCCTACACCGAGGCGACCACCGCAGACGGCGCCGAGGTCACGGTCCGTTCTGCGTCGCTGACTGTGAACGGCGGCACAATCACCATTGAGAATCTGGCGGGCAATCCGGTCGTCAACACGGCCTATACCCTCAATGCACCGGCGGTCTACGCGAAGGATGACCTCACCCATGCGCTTACGATCGATCGGGATTACACCATGGAGTGGCAGTATGCACAGGACGGCAACACCTGGCAGACGGTCACCGGTACGGCGGCCACGCTGACCGACGCGGTGTTTGAAAACACCAGCGCTGCCTATCGCGTTGTCATCCGGCCGGCGGCAGGCGCAAACTATACCATGCCGTCGAGTATTGTGGTGGAGCTCAAGCCGAGCACCACGGCAGAGCCGACCATCACAGAGCTGACAGCCGACAAGGACACCTATTTTGAGTCGGAGCAGGTGATCCTGACGGCGAAGGTGACCGGAGAGAACACCGGCGCATTTGCCAATGGCACCGTAAAGTTTTATCAGGGCACAGACAACAGCGGGGAGTATCTGGGCTACGCAGATCTCACGACCCAGGGCGAAGCGGTGCTGATCACCACAGCCCCGGACTATGAGAGCGGCAGCACGGTCACCTACTATGCAGAGTATGTGGGGAACGCCATCTATGGGGCCTCCTTTGACACGGTGGTCATCCACATTCAGTCTGCCAAGATTGTCACCAAGGACAACAGCACCCAGATCACGGTGACGCCGGACGACGATCCACTCATCGTAAACCACACCTATACCCTGACAATCCCGGCGGTCTACCAGCAGGGCGCCGATCAGGCAGACCCGGCCAAGGCGCTGCAGAGCGGCCTGGACTACAGCGTCCAGTGGCAGGTCAGCTATGACGGCGGACAGCTGTGGCAGAATGTGGGCAACACCGGCGACACCGTCACGGTGACACCGGAGCAGAAAAATGCCCAGTATCGTGCGATCATCACCCCGGCCGGCAACTTCAAGCAGGCCGTTGACGCCGATGGTCAGACGGTCAATGCCCTGGTGATGCAGAATGTGGCCTCCCAGGTCATCGGCACCACCACGCAGGTGGCGGCGCTCACCACTGCCGCCATGGAAGAAGGCATCAAGACCGAGTATGAGGGTAAGCAGATCACGGTGATCGCCACCGTGAAGGACGACAACGGCGATCTGGTCTCGTCCGGCTATGTCACCTTCTACCGCAATGGTGAGCAGCTCAACGCGGTGCCGGTGGATGTGAAGGACGGCGTGGCCCAGTGGACCACTGAGATGTCTGCCTACGACACCGACAAGAGCCTGGCGGAGAACCAGGACATCCTGACTGCCAAATATGCTGCCAACGACAGCTACGGCGCGAGCGAGGATGCCGCGGGCGTTGCGGTCCGGATCCGCTCCACCTCCATTGCAGAGCCGGTCATCCAGGCGGCATACAACGCCACCCAGGAGGACACCAGCTCCGGCGCCATCACCGGGATGCCGGCTGGAACGCAGATCGCGTTCAGCCTCTCCGGCGAGGTCAAGGCG
>JAHZEE010000008.1:14365-17979 GCA_019421975.1 Clostridiales bacterium
CACCCTCCAGGGGTAGCAGAACAGCAACAATGGCATGTTTGTGCCGGTATCCGGCGCAATCGACGACCCCTATTCGATCAAGAGCGGCGCCGAGGGCGACAGCTTTAAGCTGGAGCTGGTCCCGGCGGCGGACGGCAATATGAAGAAGGGCGCGTTCTCCAAGACCGCCACCGTCGGCACGCTGGCCGATTCCCAGGTATCCATTGGGGTGCAGACGCCGTTTGCAGACGGCGCCTTCCACGCGGATGTCGCCGACAAGACGAGCGGCTCCCACTATGGAGACGAGATCACCCTGCAGGCAACCGTGACGGGCGCCAATGCGACCCCGACCGGCGTTGTCTCCTTCTGGTATAAGCTGGCCAACGGCGAGGAGAAGCAGCTGGGCGACTATCAGACGCTGGCGCAGACCCCGGCGCCCAACGACGGGAACACCGCTGCGGCGTCCTTTACCACCGACCAGCTGCCCCAGGGCGTCATGGAGATCTATGTGAAATACCATGGCGACAAGACCTTCCAGGCGGAGGAGGAGACCAGAGACGCGGCGGCAGCCAAGCAGTACAAGGTCTGGTCGACCCAGATCCACAATGCCGACGGCTTCGACGGCGCGCTGAAAATCACCGCCAGCGACGCCACCGGCGATGTGCAGACCCTGACGGCCGGCCAGGCGTACACGCTGACGCTGGCGGACACGGTCTACACCACGGACGGTGAGAAGCTGACCCTCAATGGAACCTACACGGTGGAGTGGCAGCAGAGTACCAACGGCGTGGACTGGACCAAGGTGGAGGGCGCCGAGAGCAGCCTGAGCTGCCAGGTCAAGCCCGCAACAGCGGAGTATCAGTACCGCGCCAAGATCATGACGACGGCGGACCTGTTCGCCGAGCCGGACGACGCCAAGCGGCTGGACACGGAGTACACCAATGTGATTGGCGCAGGCAAGCAGACCGTTGCGGTGAACCTGAGCACCAGCAAGGGGACGCTGGCAGCGCCCTATACCGATGCGGTCTATGCTGGAAACGAGATCACGCTCTACGCAGAGATTGTGCCGAGCGCCAACTACACGGTGGATCCCACCGGTACGGTGAAGTTCTATTATGTGCTTCCCAATGCGGACGGAACCTATGGTCAGACCCTGCAGAAGGTAGTCCCCTCTGATCCGGCGCTGGGCGGAAGCAATGAGGCGACCATCACAAAGCGCGACGGCAAGTTCTATGCGGCCATCACCACCGCAAGCCTGCCGGATACAGCGGCCAACAAGATGCAGATGCTGGCGATTGTTGCGGAGTACTCCGGCGACGGCGCCTATGACGCGCTGCAGAGCGCCGTGGTCAGCGATGCTGAGCAGAAGTCGCCCACGCAGCCGGTGACGGTGTACTCGTCTACGGTCTATGTGAACGACCAGGTGCAGAACCGCGTGCTCGATCAGAAGATCGATGTGCAGCTGCAGGAGACCAGAGGCGTCGTCATCTACGCGCCGGAGAACACCCTGGTGTCCGACGGCTCCAGCACGACCCTGACCCTGAAGCCGCTCTATACGCTCGATGCAGAGCGGGCCGACGGCCTGGGCCTGGTGCAGAAGCCGGGCGACTACACAACCCTGGCGGCCGATGTCAACTACACCGTCCAGTGGCAGTATACCACCTCGCTGGACACCACCGATGTGGAGGGCAGCAACTGGCTGAGCCTGACCAGTGTCGGCCACACAGCGCAGGTGCAGCCGCAGGCCGGCTATGCCTACCGCGCGAAGATCTCGGTCAACACCAGCCAGGAGCGGACCAAGGAATCGAATGTCACCTATTACTCCAACATCCTGGTGGCGGCCGGTGCAGACGCGACGCTGCAGA
Organism: Clostridiales bacterium; assembly: GCA_019421975.1. Lineage (GTDB taxonomy): Bacteria > Bacillota > Clostridia > Oscillospirales > Oscillospiraceae > CAKTFW01. The sequence continues at coordinate 16,210 of JAHZEE010000008.1, forward strand.
TTCAGGTGACCCCGTCGTCCTCCGGCGCCTATGCGGATACGGACATTCTCGTGGATGCCTATGTCTTTGGCGGCAGCAATGTCCCGGCGGGCGATATCACCATGGGAATCTACAGTGTGGACGATGACGCAAATCCGATCCTCACGCGCGCCAATGTCACCGCAGTCAACGGCCATGCGCGCTTTGGCGACACCGATCCCGACAGCCCGACCAGTGATCCGGAGGGCGCAATCCATCTGGAGCCGGGCATCTACAATGTCAAGGTGACCTACAGCGGCAACTCCGGCTACACCGACAGCGCGTCCACCAGCCAGTACATCGTCCGCTACCGGACCGATGAGGTGGCGGTTGCAATTGACGAGACGACGGTACAGGATCTGGTCTACAACGGCTTTGGCCAGCGCGTCGCAGACGGCATTGTGACCTTTAACGGCGCCGATGGCTTTGCCCAGGCTCAGACCCTGGCAGAGGAATCGATGGTCTTCTCCTATGAGAAGAAGGACGGCGAGAACTGGATCCCCGTCGATACACCGCAGGATGCCGGCACCTATCGCGTGATGGCGACGCTGCCGCAGAGCATCTACTATCAGGCGCAGACCAGCGCGTGGGTGGAGTTCCAGATTGCGCCGAAGCCGATCCGGATTGAGAGCGTCCTGTTCCAGGATAAGATCTACGACGGCGCTGCCACGGCGGCGCTGGCGGATGTGCAGCTTGAAGGCGTGGTGGCAGGCGACAGCGTCTACGCGGTGGGTGAGATCACCGCCGACACGGAGCAGGCGCTGGTGAAAAACCAGGCGACCTTCACCGCGACCGCGCTTGCAGGCCCGGATTGTGACAATTACACCTTTGCGGCAGATGGCAGTCTCTATTCGGATCCTGACTTTACCATCGCCCGCAGCGAGCTGACCGTGGACTCCTCCCAGGTGGCCGGCACCGGTCTCACCGGCCTGGTCGTCTACGACGCCTATGGCAATCTCCTGGCCCGGGGAAGCGACTACACCGTCCGCTATCTCTACCATGACGGCACGGGGGTCAAGGCGACCACGGAGCTTGGCAATGCGGGCAAATACACGGTTGTAATTGCGCCGGTCGACGCCAAGAACTTCAAGGGCGGCGAGAGCTTTGTCATGAATGTGGCAGAAGACAAGACCGTGACCTTCACCGGCAACGATACCAAGGCAGAGACGAGACCCGGCGTGATCACCTTTGCAGATGTGATCCAGGTGTATGACAGCGCGACCGGGTACAACACGGTGACGGCGACCGCCTCCAATGGCGCAGCTGTGAGCGTGGACTACAACTACACCCCGGCGGCCGGCAAATCCGGCACCGACAAATACGGCCGGTTCATCCTGACGGCGACCGCAGAGGGCTGCGATACGACCTATGGCGTTCTGACCGTGCTGCGCGCCGACGGCGAGCAGATTGCGCCGGTGGTAGACGACAAGATCTACGACGGGCAGCCGGCCATTGTCAAAAACGCGGACGCCTATCCGGAGGGAACTGTGTTCATCTATACGGGCGGCGAGATCACCGGCATGTCCGCTGAGGCGCCGCAGGATGCCGGCACCTATACCGTCACAGCACGGGTTCCCTGGAACGACCAGTATGTGGCCTATACGAACACCAGCACCTTCACAATCAGCCCGAAGGAGATCTCCGCCACGGCCGTGGCGCTGACCAAGCAGACCTTTACCACCAACCCGGCCTGGCGCGTGACCTATGACGGCCTGGTGGAATACGTTGCGGCCGAGGCGCGGCGGCTGGGCG
>JAHZEE010000080.1:0-4881 GCA_019421975.1 Clostridiales bacterium
GCCCTTCAAGAAGGCAAACCGCAAGTTCCATCCGGACGACTCGGTGGTCTCGGTGGGGGATGTGAAGATTGGCGGCGGCAATTTTGCTGTGATTGCCGGCCCGTGCAGTGTGGAGACCAAGGAGCAGGTCATCGAGGTGGCCAAGGATGTGAAGGCGTCGGGGGCCAAGATGCTCCGCGGCGGCGCATTCAAGCCGCGCACCTCGCCGTACTCATTCCAGGGACTGGAGCTGGAGGGGCTGGACCTGCTGGTGGAGGCCAGGAAGGCCACAGGCCTACCCATTGTGACCGAGATCATCAGTCCCAAATACTGCGATATTTTTGAGCAAAAGGTGGACCTCATCCAGGTGGGCGCGCGGAACATGCAGAATTACGACCTTCTGAAAGAGGTTGGAAAGCTCTCCAAGCCGGTTTTGCTCAAGCGCGGCCTGTCGAGCACCTACGAGGAGTGGCTGATGGCGGCGGAGTACATTTTGAATGCCGGCAATCCCAATGTGATCCTCTGTGAGCGCGGCATCCGGACCTTTGAGGACTACACCCGCAATACGCTGGACATCAGCGCCATTCCCAGCATCAAGAAGATGAGCCATCTGCCGGTGATTGTGGATCCCAGCCACTCCGGCGGGATGCGTTGGCTGGTGGAGCCGCTGACGCTGGCGGCCATTGCCGCCGGCGCCGACGGCATCATTGTGGAGGTCCACAACGACCCTGCGCACGCGCTGTGCGACGGCCAGCAGTCCCTCGATCCGCTGGAGTTCACAAATCTGATGGCAAAGGTGGAGCACCTGGCCCGCTTCATGGGCAAAAAGCCGTAAGAGGGGAGAGACGAGAGATGCCGACCTTGACGGTGGAGCTGCCGCAGCAGGCATACGACATTGAGATTGACCGGGGCAATCTGGACTGCTGCGGCGCGCTGTCCAAGCCGCTTTTGCGCGGTGAAAAGGTGATTGTTGTCACCGACGACCAGGTGGGGCCAATGTACGGCGCGCGCGTGATAGACAGCTATCGGAATGCGGGCTTTGAGGCGCACCTGCTGACGGTGCGCGCAGGGGAGCAGAGCAAGAGCGCCGCGCAGCTTGCGTGGCTCTGGGAGCAGATGGCTGCGCTGGGGATCACCCGTACCGACTGCGTCGTGGCCCTGGGGGGCGGCGTTGTGGGAGATCTGGCGGGGTTTGCCGCCGCGACCATCCTGCGCGGCGTGCCCCTGATCCAGATTCCCACCACGCTGCTGGCCCAGGTGGACTCCTCGGTGGGGGGGAAGGTGGCGGTGGATCTGCAGGCTGGAAAGAATCTGGCCGGCGCCTTCCATCAGCCCAGGCTGGTGGTGATCGACCCGGATGTTCTGCAGAGCCTGCCGGACCGGGCGTTTTCCGACGGCATGGCGGAGGTCATTAAATATGGCTGTATCCGCAACGGCCGCTTCTTTGCCCTGCTGGAGGCGCTCGGAAGCCGCGCGGCTGTGATGGAGCACATTGAAGATGTGCTGATCTGCTGCTGCGATATCAAGCGCCAGGTGGTGGAACAGGACGAGCACGACACCGCGGTGCGGATGATCCTGAACTTCGGCCACACCCTGGGCCATGTCTACGAGAAGGCATACCACTACGAGACCTACACCCACGGGGAGGCGGTGGCGGCCGGGATGGTGTTGGCCGCCAAGCTGGGAGAGGCCCTGGGCTGCACCCCGCTGGGTACGGACGCGCGCATCAGCGCGCTGCTCGAGCGGTTCCAGCTTCCCACCCAGATTGTCTGCGGCCAGCAGGACTATGCCCAGACCATTGGGCTGGATAAAAAAAGCGACGGCAGCCAGATCTCTGTGATCCTGCTCTCGGCCATCGGACAGGCGGAGATCCGGAAGATGGAGAAGCAGAAGCTGCTGCAGCTGGTGGAGACGATAACAGGATGAATGTGACCATTACACCGGGAAAGCTGCAGGGGACCCTGGCGGTCCCGCCCTCCAAGAGCCAGGCGCATCGGCTGCTGATTGCGGCGGCGCTGGCGGACGGTGAGAGCCATCTGACCCATGTGGCCATGTCCCAGGATATTGCCGCCACCCTTGGCGCGCTGCAGGCCCTCGGCGCATCGTGTGCCGCGGACGGGACCAGGATCTGCGGCATCCGCCGCGGCCCCTGGAAGGGGGCGCTTCCCCACCTGGACTGTGGAGAGTCCGGCTCCACCCTGCGCTTTATGATCCCCATAGCCCTGGCGGTGGCGGGCGGCGGCGTGTTCACCGGCCGCGGACGGCTGATGCAGCGGCCCCAGGCGCCGTATTTCGAGCTGTTTCGCCAGAAGGGCATCGACTATACGCTGCAGGACGGCGTGCTGACCGTGCGCGGATGCCTGCGGCCGGGAGACTATGCGCTGCGGGGCGATGTGTCCTCCCAGTTCTTCACGGGCCTGCTGTTTGCCCTTTCTCTGCTGGAGGGCCCGTCCAGCCTGGCGTCCACTACGGCGCTGGAGTCGGCGGACTATTTGGCGATGACCCTGCAGGTGCTGCAGATGGCGGGCATCACGGTTGCGCAGCCGGACAGCACACACTTTGCCATTGCCGGCGCGCAGCCCTATCGGCCGATCCATGCCGCGGTGGAGGGGGACTACTCCCAGGCGGCATTCTACCTGGCGGCCAACGGAATGGGGAGCCAAATCCAGCTGACCGGCCTCAGCGCGGACTGCGTGCAGGCAGACCGGATCATTCTGCAATACGCGCAGCGGCTGCGTGCCCCGGGAGCGGTGGAGCTCGATGTGCGCCAGTGCCCGGATCTGGTGCCGGCCCTGGCGGTGCAGGCGGCACTGCGGGCCGGGCAGACCACCCGAATTGTCAATGCCGCAAGGCTCCGCATGAAGGAGAGCGACCGGCTGCAGGCTGTCTCGCAGAGCCTCAACGCCCTGGGCGCCCGGGTGCAGGAGCTGCCGGACGCGCTGCAGATCACAGGCGTGGCGCAGCTGCAGGGCGGCGCGGCAGAGAGCTTTCACGACCACCGGATTGCCATGATGCTGGCGGTGGCTGCCACCTGTGCGGCGGAGCCTGTGGTGGTGCAGGGGGCGGAGTGCGTCCAAAAATCGTATCCCAATTTTTGGGAGGACTATGAAGCGCTGGGCGGTGTGATCCGCCGGGAGGGGAGACAGACATGCAGCATGTAATTTTCGGAGAGTCCCACGGCCCTGCCATCGGGGTGACCCTGAGCCAGGTTCCGCCCGGCATTGCGCTGGATCTGGACGCCATCGGCGCAGAGCTGGCACGCCGCGCGCCGGGGCGGGATACCCTCTCCACGGCCCGGCGGGAGCGGGACGAATTTGAGATTCTCTCCGGCGTGTTTGAGGGCAAGACGACGGGCACGCCTCTGTGTGCCATCATCCGCAACACCGACACCCGCTCCCAGGACTACCAGCCAGAGCTGCCGCGGCCGAGCCACGGGGACTACGCGGGCTCTGTGCGGTATGCGGGCTGCAACGACTACCGGGGCGGCGGCCATTTTTCGGGCCGCCTGACGGCGCCGCTGGTCTTTGCCGGCGCAGTGGCCAAGCAGCTTCTGGCGCTGCGTGGCATCCGGATCGGCGCGCATATTCTGCAGATTGGAACCCTGCGGGACACTCTGCTGGAGGAGTGCGCGCTGTCCGGCGCGCTCTTTGATGCCGTGGCGCGCAAACCATTTCCAACACTCTCGGATGCGGCGGGCGATCAGATGCAGCAGCTGATCCTGCAGGCCAGGCAGCAGGGCGACTCCGTCGGCGGCATCGTACAGTGCGCCGCCATCGGTGTGCCGGCGGGCTTTGGAAGTCCGGACTACGGCTGCAATGCCGAGGGCATCTTTGCCCAGCAGCTGTTTGCCATTCCGGCGGTCAAGGGAGTGGCGTTCGGCGCCGGATTTGACTTTGCCAGGCTGTACGGCAGCCAGGCCAATGACCCCTACTACCTGGACGGGCAGCAGATCCGCACCAAGACCAACCATGCAGGCGGCATCAATGGCGGCATCACCAACGGCATGCCGCTGCTGTTTACGGCGGTGTTCCGCCCGACGCCCTCCATCGCGCGGCCCCAGCAGACGGTGAACCTGCAGACCCGGCAGCCGGCGGAGTTTACGATTACGGGCCGGCATGACCCCTGCATTGTGCACCGCGCAGTGCCGGTGGTGGAGGCGGCCGCGGCGCTGGCGCTGTGTCAGCTTATGAACCTGTGAGGAGGATCGGCATGGAGGAATTGGACAGACTTCGCACACAGATCAATGAGATCGACTGCAAGCTGGTGGAGCTGTATACGCAGCGCATGGAGGTCTGCCGCGCAGTGGGGCAGTACAAAAAGGCGCATGATCTGCCGGTTTTGGACGCGGCGCGGGAGAAACAGGTGCTGCAGAGCAAGGCGGCGCTGGTGCAGCAGCCTGCGCTGCGGCCCTATGTGACGGCGCTCTTTGAGCAGATCATGGCCCAGAGCCGGACGCTGCAGACCAAGCTGGGGACTGCCTGGCCGCCAGACAAGGAGCGGGCCTACGCTGCATACCGGCGCGCGGTGGACCACCCTGCCGCATTGCCGGACCGGCAGCGGGTGATCTATCAGGGACAGCCGGGCGCCTATGCCGAGCAGGCGGCCGTGGCCTACTTTGGGGCGGCGTGCACCAGGACCAACGCCAAGAGCTGGGAGGGGGTCCTGGTCGCCATCCGGGAGGGGCTCGGAGAGTATGGCGTGCTCCCCATTGAAAACAGCTCCACCGGCTCGATCAACGCGGTTTACGACCTGCTGGCACAGTACGGCTGCGCCATCGTGGGCGAGCAGATCATCCGGGTGGAGCACGCCCTGATGGCGCCCAAGGGCGCAAGCCTTGAGACCATCTGTCAGGTCTACTCCCATGAACAGGGGCTGCTGCAGTGCAGGCCCTTTCTCACCCGG
>JAHZEE010000080.1:4891-7565 GCA_019421975.1 Clostridiales bacterium
CCCATTGGATCCAGCAGGCGGAGCCCAATACAGCCCTTGCGGCCAAGCTGGTGGCCGAGTCCGGGGATGTGACCAAGGCGGCCATCGCAAGCCCCCGGACGGCGGAGCTCTATGGCCTGCAGGTGCTGGAGGAGAAGGTGAATTTCAACGACGCCAACTACACCCGGTTTGTCATTGTGGCCGACGCGCCCCAGATTACGCAGGCGTGCGACAAGGTGAGCGTGGTCTTTACGGTGCCCCACACAGAGGGCAGCCTGCACCGGGTGCTGGCCATCTTTGCCACCAACGGGCGGAACCTTTTAAAGCTGGAGTCCCGCCCCATCGTGGGAAAGAGCTGGGAGTACACCTTCTTTGCCGATTTTTCCGGCAACCTGCGCAGCGAGGGGATGGACGACACCATCCGGCAGCTGATTGACGAGACCATCAGCTTCCGGATTTTGGGAAACTACAGGGCGGCGCACATATGAAGAACTTGATTTTGACCGGGATGATGGGCGCCGGCAAGACGACCTGCGGCAGACTGCTGGCCCAAAAGCTGGCGCGGCCATTTGTGGATATGGACGCCGCCATTGAGCGGCAGGACGGCCGGCCCATCCCGCAGATTTTTGCCGAGGACGGAGAGGCGTTTTTTCGGGATCTGGAGACGCAGGTGGCGACCGCTCTGGCCGGGCAAACCGGGCTGGTCGTTGCGACCGGCGGCGGCGCAGTGCTGCGAAAGGACAATATGCAGGCGCTGCGCCGGACGGGGCTCGTCATCTTTTTAAACCGGCCTGCAGAGGACATCTTCGACCAGGGGAAGCTGGAGGCCCGGCCGCTGGCCCAGGGCGGCAGAGCGGCATTTTTAGAGACCTTTGCAGCCCGGAAGGATCGATATTTTTCCACAGCGGACCTGGTGGTGACGCCGGGTCCAACCCCCAGTGAGACAGTACAGCTGCTGCTGCAGCAGCTCAGAAAGCGGGAGGATGCAAATGAAATTTTTGGTGATTAACGGCCCGAATCTCAACCTGCTGGGCAGCCGGGAGCCGGGGATCTATGGAACATCCGGCTATGCGCAGCTCTGCCAGATGGTGCAGGAAAAGGCGGCCGCCCTTGGCGGGACGGCCGAGTGCTTCCAGTCCAACAGCGAGGGCGCCATTCTGGACGCCATTCACGGCGCGGTGGGACAATTTGACGCCATTGTGATCAACCCCGGCGCATATACCCACTACAGCTATGCGATTCTGGACGCACTCAAAGCGGTGGATGTCCCGGCCATCGAGGTGCACATCTCCAATATCCATCAGCGCGAGGCGTTCCGGCACCACTCTGTGACAGCGGCGGGCTGTGTGGGCCAGATCTGCGGCCTGGGACTGTATGGCTATCTGGCGGCGATGGAGTATTTCAAACAGCATGCGAGTGGAATATAACAATCAGACCCGCCTGCTGGCGGTGATCGGGGATCCGATTGGCCACAGCCTGTCGCCGGTTCTGCACAACACCATGGCCAAGGTGCTGGGGCTCAACTATCTCTACCTGGCCTGTCAGATCCCGCCGCAGAAGCTGCAGCAGTGGCTGGACGCGGTCCGCGTCATGAATTTTGCCGGCTTCAACGCCACCATGCCCCACAAGCTGGAGCTGATCCCGTGGATGGACAAGCTGACGCCGGCGGCAAAGCGCCATGGGGCGGTCAATACCGTCCGGTACGAAGACGGCCTGTTTACGGGCCACAACACCGACGGCGACGGGTTTGCCCGCTGTCTGGAGGACTACGGCATGGGCTTTCAGGGGGCGCGGGTGGCGGTGCTGGGGGCCGGCGGCGCGGCCTGCGCCATCGTCCGCAAAGCGGTCGACGACGGCGCGGCCAGCGTGCAGGTGATGAACCGGACCCTGGAGACTGCGGCCGCCCTCTGCGCGGAGAATCCGGGCATTTTGCACCCCGCGCCGCTGGAGGCCCCGGTTCCGCCGGATACCAACCTGCTCATCAACACACTGCCGGCCGGCGCTGCATGGCCCAGGCATGTGATCGGACAGCTCCCGGAGGACTGCATGGTCTGCGACATCCTCTATTCGCCGCGCCGCACGCCGCTGCTGCAGGCGGCGGAGCTGCGGGGGCTGCGGACTGCCAATGGGCTTGGCATGCTGGTCTACCAGGCCATCTATGCCTTTTCCTTTTTTACCCATGTAAAAATGGATGACCGCGACATGGCCAAGCGCCTTTTGGACGCGGTGGAGGCGCTATAAAAAGAGGGCATCCCAAGCCATTGGGATGCCCTCTGCGCGTCATATGCGGGGTGGACAGTGAATATACTCTGCCAGAAGGATGCTGAACAGCAGCGAAAGAATGAGGTGGAGTATTTGGAGTATACAACGAATAAAGTGACCCTGTGCGGGACGCTCTCGGGCCTGCCCCAGCCGTCACATGAAAACCACGGCCGCGTCTTTTACACCTTCCAGCTGGAGGTGGAGCGGCTCTCCGGCGCAACAGATCTGCTCGATGTCATTGCGCCGGCCGATGTACTGGAACAGATGGATCTGTCCGGAGGGCAGATGATCGAGGTGACGGGCCAGCTGCGCTCGTTCAACAACCGCCAGTCCACGGGGCGGCGGCTGGTGATCTCCGTCTTTGCAGAGTCCCTGCAGACCTGCGACGGGGTGCCTGACAACCATGTTCAGCTCGAAGGCGCCATCTGCAAGG